>CANHBA010000034.1 GCA_947458985.1 Flavobacteriales bacterium | reverse complement strand
GTTACTTTGGTGTATTTGCCAATTACGCTGTACTTGGTATGTTCAAAGAAGGTACTACAGCAGGTGTGTATCCGCTGCGTTTTGGCATTTCTTTTAATGTTCCTCAGTAACTCATTTTTCAAGTACAAAAAAACTTTGTAGGGTTTTATTGAGTCCGGGTATATAAAGCTTGTAAAAATAAGTTCCTTCTGTATAATCAGCTCCATTCCAATTATTTTGGTAGTCGCCTGATTCGAAAATAAGTTGCCCCCATCGGTTAAGAATTTGAATATTTGTGTTCGGGTAAAAATCTAAATATTGAAATGAAAGAAAATCGTTTGTACCATCATTATTTGGAGTAACTATATTGATATTTTCAATAGTCGCAGGCACCACATTGAGCACCTGGCAAATACTGTCAGAACAACCAAACTCATCGCTAATGTTCAAACAATAGAGATAAGCTCCAGGCTGCTCATAACTGACCTCAAAGTCAGCATTTGACTGCCATATACTATCTAAATTTGACCATTGATTCCAAAATGTAGTACTTACCGTGCTTGAGGATGAACTTCCAACTGTACCTGTAGTTCCAACAACCAAAGGATTTGGAACTATCGAGATAGCCGCAATTGGATTTGGAACAATGGTAATATTGGCCGCTACAGTGTCTGATTTACAACCTAAGCGCTCTGCGAAGAAATAATAGGTTTGTGTGAGCATAGTATCTGTTAAATTTCCTACGCTCGTATTGAAATCGCCAAAGCCTTGTATGGTCCCATCTATGAATTGAGTTACGCCATCTGAGATACAAGGTGGATTTATGATTTGAATTGGCGAACCATTGCAAATAAGACTATCATAAGTTAGGTTAGGTTCAATTGCCGCAATAAGGGGTTTATTCGCTGGAAGTAAACCAGTAATAAACGTTCCACAGGCATCCACAATGATTGGTGGAGGAATAGACAAGTTGGTATAACTTGAATCACAGTATATTGGACAATTCGGAACGGTTAAAGTAAAAACATAATTGCTGGCACCCGAATTACAGCCTAGGTTTTGCCCCGATGTTCCAATAGTGCTAGTCCAGGGATGTGAAAAAGTAAAAGGAGGCACACCATATCGGGCATAAGCCGTTGCGTTAACTTCGCATTTATTAGAGCAAATTGGTGTTTGAGAAGTATACCATTCGTTGCCATATGATTCTGGTGAACGACCATATACAACGACTTGAAAGGGCCAACTTGTTGTAAATGGATCATACAAAATATAATTTGTATTGCAACCTGAGCCATTGGCGTTTCGGCCAAGATGCATACTCACCCAAAATTGTATCGGATTACATGATTTCTGAAGACAGCAAACCAATGGATTCATCAGATTGAAGCTGTCGAGATATGCTGTTCCGGCTGTTCCGGCTGTTGCCCCTGTAACCGTAAATGATTGGGAGACACCACAGGAAGTACTAAAATACATGGAACCTTGCGACATTGTCGAAAATGTAAAAGGATTGGCATAAAAACTAGCATCTACATATACTCCTGTAGGTGTGATGCCAGCAGGAATCGTTACCTGTATACTGTCTTCGTTATAAGCAGGCATGAAGCAAGACGGCATTTGTCCACCACTCCAAACACTAGGAATTCCTCCGATTAATGGGTCAATTGTAATTGGGTAAACACGTTCTGGATTTTGAATCCATTCATGTGGAATGCGGATGCGCAGCAGATTTTCCTCAATTTCAATTTGGCTGGCAATTGTCTGTCCGTTTGCGTCATAACACAATACATGCGTCAATAATGCACGCTTGTTTCCGTTCATATCTTGTATAAAAAGGTATGTTTCTATGGTGTCTTTTGGATCTACTATTTGCCAACCTTTTGGAAGAGATAGTTGCTCTTCAATCGTGAGATCTGAGTTATTTAAAGCTAATGCTGCCGAAATACGGTAATGAAACCCGATTTTTCCATTGCTCAATTCCAATTGTTGCTCAATTGGTAAATTCTGAAATTTAATGGGTGTAATTATACCTAAATCACCACAGTTTTTTTGGATAAGTATACCATTTAACTTGGTTTGCTTGCCAATTTTGATGACCTCATTTGCCGACATCTCTAAACCAAAGCTTCCATCATCAAATAGCATCATTGGGTGTTCTTGTCTATTAAATACAATATGATCAGCATGTCTTTCATAGGAAAGTTCATAGGGCAGTAGTTGACCTACCGGACTTAAATAATGCAGTGGAACGGAACTAAATATTTGGCGTGTATGCCCTTGCTTACTTTGATAAAACTTACTGAACAAGGTGCGCTCTTCTTGGAGTTCTATCCATGTACTTACTTTTTCAGAAACTAAGCTGTCCTTTTGGATTTCAGTAGAAACAGCAGCACTTAAGACCCAGCTGCTAGGTGTGTTTTGCTGCCCATAGGCTAAAGCTGATAAAAACAACCATAAAAATTGTAAGTTTTTTTGCATGACCTTGATTTAGCTTTTACCAAGCTAATCAATTTTCCAATTATTTGCAAATCAAATATTTAAGCACGCATATGTAAAATGACTTAGCTCATTGCCAGCCATAAAAGCTTTGGCGTCCATGCGCTTTTTCCCTTCCATCTGAATTTCCTTTACCAATAAGGTGGTTTGTTCGCCGCAAGGAAACAAAATCCCTTCTTTGTGCCCTTCAGGCCCGTCTTGGCGTGTGCACGACAGTTCGGTAACGCTGGCATTGAAAATCTTGAATTGTACCCGAGCTTCTTTTTGAACAGACCATAGGCTGCACCACGCAGCTGGGTAGGGGTCTAGGCCTCTGATGAGGTTGTGTAGTTCGCCTGCTGGCAAGGTCCAGTCGATGCGTGTATTTTCTTTGAAGAGTTTTGGCGCTAAAGCGCGTTTACCCGAAAAGTGTGTTTGTGGTTGAGGGCTAACAGTTCCCTCAGCTAAGGCATTGCACGTTTGAAGCGTGAGCCTAGCGCCCATTTCTTGGAGTTCATCATGCAGTTCTCCAACGGTCATGTGAGCTGTAATATCGATTTTGTCCTGCAGTAAAATGCTGCCAGCATCAATTTGTTCATTGATCAAAAATGTAGTGACACCCGTTTGGGTATCGCCATTGATGAGCGCCCAATTGATGGGTGCAGCACCTCTGTAGGCGGGAAGGAGTGAGGCATGTAAATTAAAGGTACCGAGGCGCGGCAACTTCCAAACGACATCGGGCAGCATCCGAAAAGCTACCACAACAAACACGTCGGCTTGCAAAGCCGTTATGGCACTAAGAAAAGCTTCGTCGCGTAATTTTTCGGGCTGTAAGAGCGGGAGGTTGTTGGCTAGGGCAAATTGTTTGACAGCACTTTGGTGCATTTGTTGACCCCGCCCGGCTGGTTTGTCGGCTACAGTTACAACTCCAACTACCTGATGCGCACTTTGGTGCAACTCCGCTAATATACGCTCGGCAAAAGCGGGCGTCCCCATGAAAACGATACGCAGTGGTGTACTCATACTTGTTTGTTTTGCCAATTTACTTTTCGAAGATAGATAATTGAAATGATGCCCAAGACCCCAAAATAGATGTATTCAACGGTCCAGATCCAATAGACGTCTAAAGCCCAAACTTTGATAAAAAGATAACAAAATATACTGTAAACCCCTACTGTAAAGAATTCTATGAGCATGGAGTGTAGTGTGTTGCCACTGCCATGAATGGTCTGAAAATAAACAGAAATGAAGCCAAAAAGCAAAATGGATACGGCGATCAACCTTAAGATGTCTGCACTTTTTGCAACGTAGGCCTCCGCTGGGTTGACCATTCGGATGAGTACCTCAGGGTAGAGTAAAGCCCCATGAAAAGTACAGAGCATGAAGACCACGGTAAGCAATTGAATTTTGCGCTGAATACTCGGTATTTGATCTAGTTTTTTAGCGCCTAAATACTGCGAAATATACGTTTTAGTAGTTCCGGCAAAGCCCCAAATCGGCACAAATGCCAAGAAGTAAATGGAACGGATATTCTGCGAAACCGTGAGGTCAAAAGTGCCTTTTTGTTCGAGCCAAGTGAAGAAGAGTGTCCAGGTGGCTAAGGCCGAGAAACCTTGTAAAAGTAGTGGGCTGCCTACTTTGAGCAACTCTTTGATGGACGTGAAGTCGACTTTGAAGTAGGCCAGTAATTTGTATTTCTTTTGTTCCTTAGAGAAAAGTAACAAACCAACCATACTTGCCATGCCAAGGCCATCGGCAATTGTTGAGGCCAGCGCTGCTCCTTTGATGCCCATTTCAGGGAAGCCAAACTCTCCAAAAATGAGCAAGTAATCGAGCAGCGCATTGCTAGATGCAGTGAGAACCGCAGTAACCAAAACGACCCAAGATTTTCCTTCTGCAAGAAAAAATGCTTGAATAGAAAGGGTAATCATGGCAAAAAATAACGCGAAACTGCGCTGCTCAAGGTAAATGCCTTGCAGCCTAGCGATTTGCTTTTGCTCAGAGTACTGAAGCACCCAATCGGGCATGATGAAATACAATAGTACGAACAAACCAATAGCGAGCAGTGCTAAGACCCAAACCGTTGATCCAAAAACCTGACCAATCAGTTGAGGTCGGTCTTGCCCAATGCGCCTTGCAATAATAATTTGTGCACCATCGGCCATTCCAGCTAAGCACATAAAGAGCGTGACGTACATAAGGCCTGCATTGCCCACAGCGTCGAAAGCTTCTGTGGAGTAGCGCGCAATCATGGAAGCGTCGGTGAGTAAGACGATAGACTGAATAAACCCAGTTACCATCATAGGTAATGCTACACTTAAGATTGTTTTGTAGTTGAGTGGGAGCATTTAATCAATTTGAATGACGAGCCCCTTCAGGTAAGCCCCTTCCGGATGAAAGGCTTGAATAGGGTGGTCGGCAGGCTGATGCAGTTGATCTAAAATACGGCAAGAACGCCCCGCTTCAATGGCAGCTGCAATAACGGTGTTGGTAAATAATAGTGTGTCCACAACCTGGGAGCAAGAAAATGTAAAGATGAGCCCACCTGGCTTGATCTGACGAATGGCGTGCGCATTGAGGCGCTTATAACCCTGAATGGCTTGGTGTCGTTTGTCTCGGTGCTTGGCAAAGGCCGGAGGATCCAAAACGATGATGTCGTAGTCTTCGGCTAGGTTTTTCATGTAGTCCATGGCGTCGTCTACAATAGATGCATGACGTTCTTGGAAGGCGTTTAGCTCGACATTAGCATCTGTAAGGGCAATTGCTTTTTTGGAGCTATCAAGAGAATGCACCAAAGTAGCGCCATGTTGCAGTGCTTGTAAACTAAAACCACCTGAGTAACAAAACGTATTGAGTACTTTTTTGCCTTGGGCATATTTACCCAAAAGGGCTCTGTTTTCGCGTTGGTCAATAAAAAAGCCGGTTTTTTGGCCATTGATCCAGTCAATGTTGTACTTCACTCCATTTTCTACCGCCAAATGCGGAACCGCAACTTCACCAAACAAATACCCATCTGTAATTTCTTCTCTTTTTGGGAGGGTATCGCTAGACTTATGGTAAATGCCTTTTAAGTCTTTGCCAATGACGGATTGAAGTGCGGCGGCTATGAGCTCCACTTGTCGGTACATTCCGTAAGAATGGCATTGAATGACAGCTACACCGTTGTAAAAATCGATGATAAGGCCTGGTAATTGATCGCCTTCGCCATGACACAACCTAAAAATGTTGTTGTTGGCATGCAGTAAGCCAATGCGCAAGCGCAATTGATAGGCATTGGCCAAACGGCGTTCGTAAAAGGCTTGATCAATAGTTTCGTAGTCAAAACTGAGCATGCGAACCGCAATTGTAGCGTGCTGGTAATGCCCGATTCCGAGAATTTGTTGTTTCTTGGTAGTGAGGCAAACGAGGTCGCCGTCTTGAAGTTCGGAGGTTTCGCTCGCTAAAGCCCCAGAGAAAACCCACGGGTGTTTGCGTTGAATGGAGTGCTCCTTGCCTTTGGCGATGGTCAGTAGGGGATAAGACATGTGCAAAAATAGCCCGAAAATGCGTACATTTGTCAAAAAATAAGAGTTATGGCTAACAAACGAATCCTCAAAAGAAGCATCAACGAAATGGTTTTTGATGTAGTAGAAGAATGTTTCTTTTTTGAAATGACAGCCCCAGACAAAGCAGACCGTTCAGCAAAATTGATCGACGAAGCGGCTGAATTCCAAGATCAGATGTTGACCAAAATGAACCAAGCTAAAGGAAAAGCTGAGTTCCGCGCTATCGTTACAGCAGTAGAGGCGAAAGCCAACTACTTTGTAGATGCGCTCAACGGTCTCAACAAATAAGCACCTACCCCATGTGGGTATTTGACACATTTACACTTTCCTTGATTCTGGCAGGGCTAATGGTCGTGCTCTGGATTTCAGAATGGATTCCAGTTTACCTCACTGCGCTTTTACCCTTGCTTTTTGCGGTGCCTTTTGGTTTACTCACTCCTAAAGACCTCGCACAATGCTACGGCGATTCCAACATCTTTTTGTTTTTTGGTGGTTTTGTCATGGCTTTAGCCTTAGAAAAATGGGGTGTGCACGAACAAATTGCACGGCGCATTATTGCTGTTGTAGGCAATAAAAAGTCCAATATTTTACTGGGTTTTATCCTTAGTACTGGCCTGATCTCCATGTGGATTTCTAATACAGCTACCGCACTCATGATGCTGCCAATGGCCATGGCAGTGGTGGAGGCCATGCCGCCCGCGCATCGGCAATCGCGTTTTGCTATTTTTCTAATGTTGTCAATTGCATACGCTGCAAACATAGGTGGTGTGGGTACCCTCATTGGCTCGCCTCCCAATACCCAAATGGCCAGTATTCTCGCCGAGAACTTCCAAATTGAAATCAGCTTTTTTGACTGGATGAAAATAGGCATGCCGCTAGCCATCTTGCTCTTGCTCATCATGTTCTTAATTTTCAATTATTTATTGGGTTCAGAACGCAAAGATGTCCACGACCTCCATTTTCATACCTTACCCTGGTCCAAAGCCCAAAAACGGGTCTTATGGATTTTCTCAATAGTGGCGGGTTTATGGATTTTTCGCGAGGCTTTTTCAAGCATGTTTGGCATCAATTACCGCGATGAAAACGCAGCTATTTTAGGTGCGCTCGCTATGTTTTTAGTTCCGAATGGAGAAGAAGACAAACAGAAAATTTTGCGTTGGTCAGATACCGAAAAACTACCTTGGGGTATTTTGTTGTTATTCGGAGGAGGCTTGGCTTTGGCCGCTGTTTTGGAGAAAAATGGCATCTTAAAATACTTGGCTAGTTCTTTTGAGTCTTTCCAAGGCTTGAGCCTTATTTTTGCCATCCTTATTTTGACCACTTTGGCCATTTTTATTTCTGAAGTGCTCTCCAATCTAGCCATGGTAACCTTATTTATACCAGTGGTTGGCATATTTGCCCACCAGACAGGACTTCCATTAGTTCCCATGGCAATGGCGCTAACGCTGGGGGCTAGTTTAGCCTTCATGATGCCCGTTGGTACACCACCCAATGCCATCGTTTTTGGATCGGGTTTTCTGCGCATCAAAGACATGATTCGCTACGGATTTATACTCAACTTGATCAGTTTGGCGCTCATCAGTCTTTTTGTGATTTTGTTTCTTTAATTGAAACAATATTGCTATTTTTCGTCCCTAAACCTATAGTATGCTAACCATAGATCGTTTATTCGATGTCCCTAGACATCAATTAAAAAATTACCCGAATCCAAATATGTTTGTTACCAAAACAAAAGGTATTTGGGTTCCGCTTTCAACTGCCGACTTTCTAGATGCCGCCATGAATGTCTCTCGCGGCCTAATCTCCATGGGTGTTCAGGCTGGTGACCGCGTTGCGGTAGCGAGTTCAAACCGTTTCGAATGGAATATCCTCGACATCGCCGTTCAACAAGTGGGTGCTATTTTGGTGCCGCTCTATCCAAACATTTCGGAGTCTGACTACCGTTTTATTCTCAACGATGCGGGTGTAGAAATTTGTGTGGTCTCCAATCAAGAATTAGTAGACAAAATCAGTTCGGTACGCGCAGATGTCCCTACTTTAAAGCATCTTTTTTCTTTTGATCATCTTGATAATTGCACGCATTGGTCAGAAATCGAAACGCATAAAGGACAGACCGAAATTGAGGTAGTGGAGCAACGCATGCGCGCTGTTAAAACTGCTGATCTCGTCACCATCATTTATACATCCGGAACCACAGGCAATCCAAAAGGGGTCATGCTATCGCATTCGAATATCCTTTCTACCGTCTCGTCATGTATCGTTCCAATTCCTGCCGACAAGAATTCAAAAGTATTGAGTTTCTTGCCGGTTTGTCATATTTACGAGCGCATGTTGCATTACCTCTACATGTATATTGGTTGCTCTATTCACTTTGCTGAATCCATGGATACAATCGGCGACAACATCCGCGAAGTGAAGCCAGATGTCTTCTCTGCAGTCCCTAGACTCATTGAAAAGGTCTTCGACAAAATCATGGCCAAAGGCGAGGACCTCACAGGTGTCAAACGCGCGCTCTTTTTCTGGGCAGTCGGAGTTGCTGAAGACTACGATGTTGTTGGTAAGTCCATAGCATACAAAGTAAAATTGGCCATTGCCCGAAAACTCATCTTCTCCAAATGGCAAGAAGCACTTGGTGGCAATGTCAAAGCAATTGCTTCTGGCTCTGCAGCCTTACAACCCCGCTTGGCTCGTATATTCCTTGCAGCCGACATTCCAATTTTAGAGGGCTATGGCCTGACCGAAACATCACCTGTAGTCTCTGTAAACAATTTTGTAACAGGCATCCGAATTGGTTCTGTTGGCCCTCTGGTAGATAACGTTCAGGTAAAAATTGCTGCTGACGGCGAAATCCTTGTCAAAGGACCAAATGTCATGATGGGGTACTACAAAAACCAAGAAGCTACTAATGAGGTCTTCGATGCCGATGGCTGGTTCTGCACAGGCGATATCGGTACTTTTCAAGAAGATAAATTCCTCAAAATCACAGATCGCAAAAAAGAAATTTTCAAAACATCAGGTGGTAAATACATCGTTCCTCAGGCTATGGAAAATCGTTTGAAGCAATCGCGCTTCATCGAACAAGCTATGGTAATAGGTGAGGGTGAAAAATTTCCAGCGGTGTTTGTGGTGCCTAACTTTGCGTTTGTTCGCGAATGGGCAGAGCGCCACGCCTTAGATTTTTCAAAATTATCGAATGCTGAAGTGATTGCCAACGCACAATTGGCAGCCCGCATTCAAGAAGAGATCACCGAAATCAATAAAGAATATGGGTCTTGGGAGCAACTCAAGAAAGTGAAATTATTGCCTCAAGAGTTCACTATTGAAGGTGGCGAACTTACGCCAACCCTTAAATTCAAGCGCAAGAAAATCCTCGAAAAATACCAAGTGCAGTATCAAGAAATATTCTCCGTTTAAAGGAATTTCTTAGGCATAAAAAAAGCCGGCGTAAGCCGGCTTTTTTTGTTACAAGAATTGCAACTAATTAGTGCTTCTCACCAGAGCAAGACTTCTGTGTAGAAGTGCTAGATGAAGAACAAGATTTTTGCTGGCCATTAGCCGAGCAGCAGCTTGAACTTTTCTTTTTCTTTTTGCGCTTGTCGTCGTCTTTTTTAACGATTTGCGTTCCGTTTACAGCTGCATAAGCTGTGGTTGCCATAGAACCAACGAATGTGGTAAGGGCAATTGCTACAAATACTTTTTTCATGGCGTTTTTTTTTATAAAGTTACAAATTAATTTAAAGTTCCAAGCTTCGTAAGTTTAGCTTTTACTTTTTGTCCGAGTTGCACGTCAATTTTCGTGCCTAAAGGTAAAAAGAGGTCAACGCGTGAGCCAAATTTGATGAAACCAAATTCGGCACCTTGTTGGGCTTTGTCGCCGGTTTGCGCATAGTAGCAAATGCGTCGGGCTAAAGCACCTGCAATTTGGCGAAAAAGAATTTCAGTTCCGTTTTGATGCTTGACCACACAAGTACTACGTTCGTTGTCGGTGCTGCTCTTTGGATGCCAAGCTACTAAAAAGAGCCCTGGATGGTATTTGGTATAAGTTACCTCTCCGCTGATAGGATAGTAGTTGGCATGCACATTCAACGGCGACATAAAAATCGAAACCTGTATGCGTTTGTCTTTGAAATATTCAGTTTCTTCAACCTCTTCAATCACGACGACCTTTCCGTCGGCAGGACACATGATGTCTTGCAACTGGCCAACACAAGTTCGGTTTGGAATGCGGAAAAATTGAATGATCAAATAGAGTAGAACTGCAAAACCAATTTCTAGAAATAGGAATAACCCAAAAATGGCTGTGGCCAGAAAATAGTAGTTCAGGGCACTTAAGCCAAGAAATATAACAATGCTCCCGAGCATAATGGAGCGTCCTTCGCGGTGAAAAGTCATCATTTCCAGTAAAGATAGATTATAGACCAACAATAAAAAAATGGGATCGTAAACAGCGCCGCATCAAAACGGTCGAGCACACCGCCGTGGCCAGGAAGAATTTTGCCGCTATCCTTGATGTTCAAACTTCTTTTGAATAAAGATTCGAGTAGGTCTCCAAAAATGGCTCCGGGCGCTATAATGAGTGCGGAAATCATCCAAAATAGTACTTCACCTTTATTGATATAAGCGCCTATCAAGAAGCCTAAAAGCAGCGTAAATAAGACGCCTCCGAAGGTGCCTTCCCAAGTCTTTTTTGGGGAAATGCGTTCGAAGAGTTTGCGTTTCCCAAAAGCACGTCCGGTAAAATAGGCAAAGGAATCGTTTGTCCAGATGAGCAAGAACATACCAAGTACTTTGGGAAGTGGGGAGGTGTCGCGGACATGTAAGTCTATGCTAAGGTAGAACGGACCAACTACGTAAATGATTCCGAATACCAACACTGATATATTGAGCAGTGGATGCGCGTGTTTGGCCCAAAGCTCATTGAGAATGAGTGTAAAAAACAGCGGAAAAATGAGACTCAGTGATATTACTGAGAACCATTCAAAGCTGATGCCCACCAATAAGATATAGATGAAAATACCAATGAAGATGCCAATTTCATTAGAGACTTCTACCACTTGGTGTTGCTTAAAGAAGTTGTAAAACTCCCATAACCCAACGACCATAAAAAAGGAAAAGACAAGTGCAAATGCATAAGGATTCCAGAGCATAGAGCCGATAACTAGGGTGCCGAAAACGGCCCCTGTAATCACGCGCTGCCCTAGGTTTCCGATCATTCGCTTGGTGTTGGTTCTTCGGTAGTATCTTCTTGAACAGTTGAGCTTTCCTCGCTTGTTTGTCCTTCTTCTAAGGCAGCTACTTCTTCAGTAGCAATTTCATCAAGGGTTACTTCTTCTGAAATTTCTTCCTCAATTGGATCCCATTGGCGTTTGCCAAAAATAGCTTCGAGGTCTTCTTTGAAAATGACTTCTGAGGTAAGGAGGCGGTCTGCGAGTTGGGCAAGTTTGTCTTGGTTTTCGCCGAGTAATTGCAGCGCACGTTGGTACTGACTTTCGATGAGTTTGCTTACCTCTTCGTCGATGATCTTTGCGGTGTCTTCGGAATACGGTTTGGTAAAGGAGTCTCTACCTTGTGAATCGTAGAAAGAAATGTTACCCACGCGCTCATTGAGTCCATAGATGGAGGTCATGGCATAGGCTTGTTTGGTCACGCGCTCTAAATCGGATAGTGCACCAGTTGAGATACGGTTGAACGTAAGCAATTCGGCTGCACGACCACCTAAAGTTGCACACATGTCGTCGAGCAATTGTTCGGTGGTGGTAATGCTGCGTTCTTCTGGCAAGTACCATGCAGCGCCCAAAGATTGTCCTCTTGGCACGATGGTAACCTTCACCAACGGATTGGCATATTGCAAGAGCCAAGAAACGGCGGCATGGCCAGCTTCGTGGTAAGCAATGGTTTTCTTTTCTTCTGGAGTAATGATTTTGTTTTTCTTTTCCAAGCCGCCAATAATGCGGTCTACGGCATCGAGGAAATCTTGTTTCTCGACTTTGGTTTTGTTGTGGCGCGCAGCAATTAAGGCCGCCTCATTACACAAGTTAGCGATGTCGGCACCAGAAAAACCAGGGGTTTGTTTGGCCAAGAAATCGACGTCAATTTCTGTTGAAAGTTTGATCGGTTTGAGGTGTACACCAAAAATGGCTTTTCGCTCATTTAGGTCGGGCATGTCGACGTAAATTTGACGGTCAAAACGACCTGCACGCATGAGGGCGCTATCGAGTACATCGGCACGGTTGGTTGCAGCCAAGATAATGACGCCAGAGTTGGTGCCAAAGCCGTCCATTTCGGTAAGGAGTTGGTTGAGGGTGTTTTCGCGCTCGTCGTTGGTGTTGAAGCCGTTGTTTTTGCCGCGGGCACGGCCAATGGCATCAATTTCGTCAATGAAGATGATAGCTGGTGCTTTTTCTTTGGCTTGGCGGAATAAATCGCGGACGCGTGAAGCACCTACACCTACAAACATTTCGACGAAGTCGGAACCAGACAGCGAGAAAAACGGCACTTTTGCTTCGCCGGCAACTGCTTTGGCAAGCAAAGTTTTGCCGGTTCCTGGAGGGCCTACTAAAAGTGCACCTTTTGGAATTTTAGCACCGAGTTCGGTGTATTTTTTCGGATTTTTTAAGAATTCGACGATTTCGACAATTTCTTCTTTGGCACCTTCTAAACCAGCGACGTCCTTAAACGTGATGTTGGTGCTTTTGCCTTTTTCATACACCTGAGCGCGCGATTTGCCGATATTGAAGATTTGGCCTCCGCCGCCCCCTGCACCTCCGCCGCCGGACATGCGTCGCATGACGAACATCCAGATGAGGACAATGATGCCAAATGGCAAAAGGTAGCCCAATATTTGAGCAATCCAGTTGGTTTCTATAATGTTTTCGTAGTCGTGGTAGCCGCGTTCGTCGAGCGCTTTTTCAAAATTGGCGTGGTTGCCGATGTTTTCTAGTTCAAAGACAATTTTGGAAGGCTGCGCGTTTTTGTTGGCGAGCAACTTGCGGATCTTCGGGAAATCGAGGTCTTTGCGGCTGTTAATATAGGCTTGCGCACTTTTGCGCAACTGAAAACGCGCCGAACTTTGATTGACGATTTTTACTTGTTTGACGCCTTTGGCCTCCACTAAATCGAGGAGCGTCTCTTTGTATTTGATGACAGCGCTAGATTCGCTGTTGACATAGAGATGTGTACTGACCAATACGACTACAAATGCGACGTAAATCCAGTATACCGAAAGCGGATTTTTTCTTTTTTCTTCAGACATTATTGAGGAGCTTAAAGGTTGGGAAGATCTGTGCGTTTGGCATCGGCCCAGAGGTCTTCGATGTCGTAAAATGAGCGTGCATCTTTGTAGAAAATATGGCAAACTACATCGATGTAGTCGAGGAGGACCCACTCAGAGTTGGATTTTCCTTCGGTGTGCCAAGGTTTTTCTTTGAGTTCTTTGCGTGTATTGCGTTGAACATTACTAGCGATACCATCTACTTGGGTGCTGGATTCTCCACTACAAATGACGAAGAAATCGCAGACTGCGCTGTCGAGTTCACGAAGGTCAAGAATAGTGATGTCTTGTGCTTTGTTATTTTGCATTCCTTCAATAATTACATCTACTAGTAATTCTGAAGGACCTAATTTTTTCTTTTTTGCCATTGATGTGTTTCTATTACAAAACTAACTGATAAATTTGAATCCTCTTGACTTTCATGATGACCAAATTCGGTTCTGTTCTTATTCAGTTAGTATCGGTTGATTCTACTAACAATTATATTGCCAATCTTATTGAACAAGGAAGTTGTCAAGATGGTTCGGTAATAATGGCAGATTATCAAACACAGGGTAGGGGGCAGCGCGGCAATACATGGCAGTCTGTCAGTTCCGAGAACTTAATGTTTAGCCTTGCTTTCAAGCCAGTTTATACCCTCGAACAACACATCCGTCTTTCTTGGTTTAGTGCGCTCATGTGGCAGCAGTGCTTGCTTCGTTTCGGGCTAAAAGTACACATCAAGTGGCCCAATGATCTGTACGTGGGCAAGCAAAAAATTGGCGGCATCCTCATTGAGCAACAGTTGAAAGGGCCGCAACTCGAGTGGTCAATTTTAGGATGCGGCATCAATGTGAATGAGGTCCCTGAACTCGCGCAAGCAACAAGTATTCTCAAAGAAACGGGTCACAGGTTCAAACCACTTACCGTGCTTGCCGAATACCTCGATTTACTCAATGGCCAGCAACATTTACTCATTGGCGATTTTGCTTACTTGAAAGCTAAATTTGAAGCTGAACTTTGGTTAAAAGATACCGTTCAAGTTTTTGAAAAGATAGACGGAACGCTCTTTGAGGGGCGTATTATCGGGGTAAGTGACGTCGGAGAAATTCGGATTGAAACCAATGGCGAAACAGCGCATTTTGCCAATCAGGAATTGCGTTATAGGTCAATTTAAGCCAGTTGCGCTGCTAAATTGGCCGCCATTTCGGTGAGCAATTTTTGCAAAGGTTTTTCAACTAACATTTTGAGCATCATGTTGAGGTCTGCCTTGATTTCGATGTGTCCGGTGGTTTGTCCATCTTGTAGTTGGAGATGTACAAACAAATCGAAGGCAAAAGGATTTGTGGGGAGCCCTTTGAAATGCAGCAGTTGTGGCGTAGCTGTTTGTTTTTCAAGGCTTAAATGCACTTGGCCGGCAGCTTTGAAACTGAATTGAGTAGGGGAATATTGAAAATCAGAAGTTTGGTTTGCGGGCAAGAGCAAAGCATAGTTTTTGGTGTCAGACAAAAAGTCAAGCACGCGATCTGAGCTTGCCACAAGGGCAAAATCTTGGCTTTTGAGTGTCAGCATTTGCAGTGTTTAGTGGTTGTCTTGCATCCAGGTGCTTGGGCTATTGCGCCAAGCTCTGAGGGTGGTTTCGTCGGTTTCACTGACGTAGTTTGTTTTGGTGGCCACATCGATGAGCGTGCTGTAGTCGGTGAGGCAAACATGGGGGCAGTTGGCTGCGCTAAAGTGTTCTTCGGCGAGTGCAAAACCGTAAGTAAAAGTAGCGATAAGACCTTTGACGTCAAGGCCTCCAGCGCGCAATGCTTCAACTGCTTTGAGGCTGCTTCCGCCAGTGGAGATGAGGTCTTCGATGACCACCACGCGTTGACCTTCTTGATACGCTCCTTCGATGAGGTTTTCCATGCCGTGGCCTTTGGCCGCGCTGCGTACATAAATAAATGGCAAGCCGAGTTCTTGAGCGATCAGCGCGCCTTGTGCGATGCCGCCGGTGGCTACACCTGCAATGACGTCAGGTTTGCCGAAGTTGTCTAGAATAGTTTGGGCGTAGCCCTGGCGAATGTGGGTGCGCACCTCCGGAAAACTAAGCGTAATGCGGTTGTCGCAATAAATTGGAGACTTCCAGCCTGAGGCCCAAGTGAAGGGTTTGTCGGGTTGAAGACGCACTGCTTTTGTTTTGAGGAGCAATTCTGCTACCTTTAGGCTCAAATCTTTGTTCACATTCATGCCGCAAAAATACAAAGTTTTCCTCGAAACCAACTACATCATCTTTACAGATAAAGCTGAAGATTTACCATTTTGGCAAGGTGCGGCCCC
>CANHBA010000033.1 GCA_947458985.1 Flavobacteriales bacterium | reverse complement strand
CCGGGTTTTGAAAACCTTGCCAAGAAATAACTGCGGTGAGTAATATGAGGCCTATAACCATGGTTGAATACAAAGTTTTAAGTACATTCAACGAAAATAAGCATAATATGAAGGCTTCCATTCGTTTGCTGTCTACGATCATTGCAATAAGCGCTTACTTTTTTAGTTGTGCCCCCACAAAACCTACAGCTGCGAAAAAAGACTTCTTGTCAAGCAAAAGCCTTTCTGCTCCAAAAAAAATGAAGTTGCTCCTTAAAAATGGACACCCAACTTTACCTTTAACAAAAGAAGAACGCCTAAAACTCTACAACGCCTATCAGCTTAAAGGGTTTCAACCCTTCTTTAATCGAACAAGTGCAAGCAAGCAAATCAAAAATAATTGGACGCAAACCATAACAAAAGCGGCTTATTTTGGTTTGCCTTCGTCGAGAACAATTCCTTTCAAAGAAAGCCACCCATTGGTTCAAGAACTTTTGCTTCATTATCAAATTGGCACCATGCTTCATGACCTCGACAGTGGTTTTATTGATTTTCAAAACAGAAAATTTAAACCTAGAAAATACTTGTCTTTCTCGTCAAATTGGCTCACCAGCAAGCAAAATACCGATTCCATTCTCCTGACGCGCGGACCTGCGGATACCAACTATCATTATTTTGCACAGCACCTTTATCATTTTTGTGATTCTTCAAAATTTGATACCCTTTCCTATCAACTAACTACGGAAAAAGAGAAGCAAACACTGGCTTGGAAACAACTCCAAAAAGCGCTCATTGGGCTCGGTTACAGCGATGAAAGCACAGATAGTTTAGGCCTTAGAGCCGCCTTAAAGTTGTATCAAAAAAACCAAGGTCTCAATGCCGACGGGCGCATTGGTTCGGCAACTGTTCTGGCATTTGCACAATCGAAACAAGACCAACTATACCACGCGCAAATTTCGCTCGACAGACTCCGTCAGGCTGCAAATAAACCAGCTACTTTCGTTGACATCAACCTACCTTCCTTCACGTTGCAATATGTTGCCGACGACACACTCCGTGCACTGCGCCGCATCATCATTGGTAAAATGGACCACCCCACCCCAGAATTGGTTTCCAAAATTTATCAAATTGTCGCCTTGCCTTATTGGCGGGTCCCGAGTTCTATCGCGAGAAAAGAAATTTTGCCGGCCCTTAAACGCAATTCAGGCTACCTTCAAAAAGAACACATGCGCATTTATGGCGCTGGAAAAAAAGAAATTGATCCGAAAAATGTCAATTGGAAAAAAATCAAAAACAATACATTTCCCTACCAGATAGAACAAGATCCTGGGCCATGGAATAGTTTGGGTCTGATCAAATTCGAATTTACCAATCAATTTTCTGTCTACGTCCACGACACCCCCAACAGGAATCTTTTTGGGCAAAATTTCCGGAGCTTTTCGCATGGTTGTATGCGCGCCGACGATCCCATTGAATTGGGCAAGCTGATGCTGACTTACGATAAAAGTGGAGACAAAATAAACAAGGTCAGTGCCGACTCCCTACAAGTTTTGATTGACCAAAAAATTCATCAGCGCATCCCTTTGCGCCAACCTATCCCCATTTTTGTCAGTTACCAAACTGTTTGTGCCGATAAGGACGGCCTACATTTTTATTTAGACCTCTATGAGCGAGAGCAAGACCTAATTGCGTTGTTTCGTTCGGGAAATAATGGCTAATTTTACCAAAAAATTCAACCATGCTCGTTTCCCCGTCTGTGCTTTCCTGTGATTTCGGCAATATCCAACGCGATACCCAAATGCTCCACCACTCTAGCGCAGATTGGCTACACATCGATGTCATGGATGGCGTTTTTGTACCCAACATATCTTTCGGGTTTCCAGTTTTACAAGCCATCAGAAAACACACCGATAAAACGCTTGACGTGCACCTCATGATTGCCAACCCCGATGCCTACCTAGAAGATTTCAAAAAGGCAGGTGCTGATATCCTCACCGTGCACTACGAAGCTTGCCCTCATTTGCACCGCACCATCGGCCGCATTCAAGAATTAGGCATGAAAGCGGGCGTTGCCCTTAACCCACACACACCAATTGAAGTATTGTCTGAGGTTGCTCCTATGCTCGATTTAGTACTCATCATGAGTGTGAACCCCGGATTTGGTGGGCAAAAATTCATTGCAGCTGCAAATGACAAAGTAGCACGCCTCAAAACCCTGCGTCAGAATACAAATGCGCATTTTCTAATTGAGGTAGATGGCGGTGTAAATTTAGAAACTGGCGCACAACTCGCGCAGGCTGGCGCAGATGCATTGGTTGCCGGCAGCTTTGTTTTTGGCGCAAGCGATCCTGTTGCCACAATAGCTGCTTTAAAAAGCCTTTAATTTCGTAACCAAACTGCAATTTGGACGTTAAACGCCACATGAAGCACCTTATTGCTTTTTTCCTTGTTTCTTTCTTGCTTTTTCCGTTGGTTGGCCTAACGCAAGGCCTTGCGCAAAAAGAACAAGTTGCCACCAAGCTTTTAAACGAACTCCGTACGAGCACCGACGACGACCAAACCCTCCGCATTCATACCGAATTTAAAAAAGCGATGTCTGAACTAGTGCGTGCCAAAGATTTTTTTGATACACCACTTCAAGCCCTCAAAATTGCGGACATCAAAAGCAATGACCAAACTGTTCGGCTTTTGACCTGGAACGTCGAGTTTTCAGACCTCTCCTATACCTATGGAGGCTATGTATTGCGCAAGGAAGAAGGCCGCGATCGTGTTTCTGTTTTTGAACTCAGCGACATCCTCGATCCGTACAGCACTAAACCTGAAAACGTCATTGACCACAAAAACTGGTATGGCGCCGTTTATTACAAAATTATTGACTTTTCCTTTCAAGGAAAAACACAATACCTCTTGTTTGGCTTCGATGGTGGCACCACCATGAGCAATTATAAAGTTCTAGACATCTTGAGCTTCGCCGGGCAAAGCGCCAAATTTGGCAGTCCGGTATTCAAAGATGCGAAGGGCATTAAAAAACGTGTGGTCTTTGAATATTCCAATATGGCTAGTATGTCGCTGGAGTTTGAACCGAAGCGAGCGCGTATTGTTTTTGACCACCTCTCGCCAGAAGCCCCCGCCCTAGAAGGTGTTGCCTCGTATTACTTTCCCGATATGTCTTATGATGCTTATGTCTACGACTACGATCGCGAAATTTGGAATCTAGAAGCCGATGTTGTTGCCACCAATCCTGAGGATGTAGGCGAGCGTTTTTATTATGCCCTCAATACCAAATCAGGCAAAGTGGAAAAGAACCGCATGCGCGCCGACTGGATGAACCCCTCAGATCAACAAAATCCTGAAAACGGCACGCACAAAGCCACGCTTCCAACACCAGAAAACAACACAGAATTGGCACAACCGAAACCAAGAAAAAAACGTTTCAAGTTGTTCAGAAAACCCATTAATCCAGAATCTTTACAAGACTAAGCCCTATGCAACTCGGAAAAATCAATAAACTCACCATTAAGCGCTTTGCACCTCCAGGAGCTTATCTGATCGACCTTCAAGAAAACGAAGTATTGTTACCTAACAAATACCTCACCCCAGACATGGAAGAAGGAACCGAAGTAGATGTTTTTGTAATGAAAGATTCATCAGAAAGATTGGTGTGCGTCACAGAAAAACCCTACATTTTACTAGGCGACTGCGTATATCTCGACGTTGTGGAGGTCAATCCATACGGCGCATTTGTCGATTGGGGTTTAGATAAAGATCTGTTTGTTCCGTTTGCCGAACAACGCACCCGTTTAGAAATTGGCGACCGCTATTTATTTACATTGCTTTACGATTTTGAAACCGACCGCCTATTCGGGAGCATGAAAATTAAAAAAGTACTGATCCCTTGCACAGATCTTAGTATGGAAGGTCAAGAGGTCGATTTGTTGATTTGCGACGAAGGCAAACTAGGCCGCAACGTAATTGTGGACAAACGCTATGAAGGGCTTATATTTAAGGATCAACAAAACCAACCTTTACAGCGCGAACAAGAATGTAAAGGATATGTAGCTAAAGTGCGTGAAGACGGCAAATTAGATATTCGCTTAGAAGTACCCAACGATAGTCGCTATGACGCGGCCGAACAAAAAATTCTCGATACGCTAGCAGCTCAAGAAGGTTTTCTGGCGCTTACAGACAAAAGCGACCCAGACGAAGTGCGCGCCGTACTAGGCCTCAGTAAAAAAACCTTTAAGCAAGCAATTGGCAAGTTGTACAAACACCGTCGCATTGCTTTAGAGGCCGATGGCATTCGCTCCCTGAACAACCCAAGAGTTTAGCAGCCGTCGCCATCTAAGATATTGCCCAAGCTGCCGAGTATGCCTCCTTATTTATTGATAAAATAGTCGATTTCTTGGTTGCTGCTCATGTTTTTTTCTTTTGAAATTAGCACCAAAGTAGTTGCCGAGGATTGTTTAACTTTGTCAAATGGAAACAGCACAAAAAATTGCGGTTATCGGTGGCGGCAGTTGGGCCACGGCTTTAGTCAAAATTCTTTGCACTAATTACGCGCAGGTCCATTGGTGGATGCGCAGCGAAGAAGCCATTGCCCATATTGAGCAGTTTGGACACAATCCAAAATACTTGCAGTCGGTCTCTTTTGACACCAACCAATTGGTCTTGAGTTCAAATTTAGAAAGCACTTTAAATGCCGTGGACTGGGTCGTAATTGCAACACCCGCTGCCTTTCTCGAAGAAGCATTTACCGGAATTACCAAAACACATTTTGCCAACAAAGTGGTATTCTCAGCTGTAAAAGGTATTATCCCTTCCTACAACGCCATTCCGGCGCGGTTTATCCACAAAAGTTTTGGCGTTCCTTACGACCACATCGGCATCATTTCAGGGCCGTGTCATGCCGAAGAAGTAGCTATGGAAAGACTCTCTTACCTTACTTTGGCTTGTTCGAACACCGCTTTTGCCCAGCAAATGGCGAGCGCTTTAAGTTGTAGATATATCAAAACCACCACCAGCGACGACCTCTTCGGCACCGAATTTTCAGCGGTCCTTAAAAATGTCTACGCTTTAGCAGCAGGTATTTGCCATGGCTTGGGTTACGGCGATAACTTTCAGGCGGTATTGGTTTCCAACGCCATTCAAGAAATTGAACGCTTCATCGACGTCATACACCCGGTGCACCGGGACACCAAAACCAGTGCATATCTCGGCGACTTGCTCGTTACAGCTTATTCCAACTTTTCACGCAACAGAACATTTGGCTTCATGATTGGGAAAGGCTATTCTGTCAAAAGCGCCCAACTCGAAATGAATATGGTCGCGGAAGGCTATTATGCCACCAAAAGCTTATACGAAATCAATCAAAAATTTGGGGTAGACATGCCCATCTTGAGCGCTGTTTATCATATCATTTATGAAAAAATTTCGCCTGCAATTGAAATGAAACTTTTAGCTGAAAAACTTGCCTAACATGAAGGTTTTTAAATTTGGAGGTGCTTCTGTCAAGGACGCCGCTGCAGTCAAGAACGTGAGCGCTATCCTAGCGCGTTTTCCGAACCAAAAATTAGTAGTCGTTGTTTCGGCAATGGGTAAAACCACCAACAAACTCGAAGAACTCATCGAGGCCTTATACGCTCAGGATCAACGCATTTATGCGGGGCTTTTGGATGACATCAAAGCGTATCACTACGAAATTGCTGCCGGATTATTCGCCGAAAAACATTTCCATATTTACAAAGAGCTAGAAGATATTTTTGAGCATTTGTCACAATTATTTTACAAACCCTTAGCTGACAATCGTTCGTTTCAATACGATCAAATTATTGCTTTTGGCGAGCTCATTTCGAGTAAAATGTTGGCGGCGTTCCTCAAAGACCAAGGTTATAGCGCAGCCTGGCTAGATGCCAAAGCAATCATTCGCACCGACAACCAATATCAAGAAGCACAAGTAGACTGGTCCAAAACCAAAGAATTGTGCGCACAAAATGTTTTACCGTTGTTGCAAAGCACAGCAATTGCCATTACACAAGGATTCATCGGGCATACTTCCGAAGGATTCACCACTACCTTAGGCAGAGAGGGTTCCGATTACAGTGCAGGCATCCTCGCCTATTGTTGCGATGCAGAGAGTGTTACCATCTGGAAAGATGTACCGGGCATGCTCAATGCAGATCCAAAATATTTTGAAAAAACGCAACTGCTCTCCCAAATATCTTTCAAAGAGGCCATTGAGTTGTCTTACTACGGCGCAAGTGTCATCCATCCCAAAACAGTACAACCCCTTCAACAAAAAAATATTCCGTTGTATGTGCGTTCGTTTGTAGATCCTGAAGCTCACGGTACCACCATTTCAGCCAATGCGGAGCGGGATGCCCAAATTCCATCTTACATCGTCAAATTCAATCAAGTGCTCGTTACTTTCAGCACTAAGGATTTTTCTTTTATAGCCGAAAAACAACTTTCTGAAATTTTTGCAGCGCTCGCAAAAATGCAGGCGCACATTAACGTCATGCAAAATTCAGCGCTCAACTTTTCGGTACTGCTCGACCATAAAAAAGTAGATGTTGCCCAATTGCAACAGCTACTCGGAGACACTTACCACATGCGTTACAACGAAAACCTCGAACTCGTCACCATTCGTCATTACAACGAAGCCATTCTTGCTGAAATGTGCAGCAATAAAACGAGCTTGGTAAGCCAGCAAACGCGAACCACTGCCCGCTTGGTTTTACAACCAAAACAAGATTAACTTATTTAGATTGATTCAAAATACCACAAAAGTGGTATGTAAAAATTCGAGAATCGGTCATACATTTGCATATGTCCCAGACACTCGATTCCATTTCATTGCATCAGCTCGTAGAAATTTCTGCCATCGCAAGTTCTGCAATTGCCCCAAAACTTTCTGAAATGGGCCTCACTAAAGGGCAAAAAATCAAAGCTATCTTTAAAGCGCCTTTCGGAGACCCTATTGCCTATGAAATCAATGGCAACATTATCTCTATGCGCAAAGAAGAAGCCATGCAAGTAGAAGTCCATATGGCTTAAAGCAAATTTCTGTAGCTTTGTAAGTCATGAAAATCGCACTACTCGGCAATCCCAATACTGGCAAAAGCACAGTTTTTAATATGCTTACGGGTTTGCGCCAGCAAGTAGGAAATTTCCCCGGAGTAACTGTCGATAAAAAACAGGGCAGTATCAAGACGCCCAACCACACCCAACAACTCCTTGACTTTCCAGGCACCTACAGCATATTTGCGCGCTCACTAGACGAACAAGTTGTACAGGACGTCCTGACCAACAAACAACATCCAGACTTTCCAGATGCCGTTATTTACATAGCTGACGCCGCTAATTTAGAGCGAAACCTTTTGTTTTTTAGCCAATTATACGACTTAGGGTTTCCGATACTTTTAGTACTCAATATGTGGGATCGCGCACAACGCAAAGGCCTTCGCATCAACGTTGAACAGCTGCAAAAACAGTTTCCTGCAGCGGCAATTGTAACTGCTAACGCAAGAGTTGCCATCGGTAAAGACCGCATTCTTCAAGCACTTGATGAACTCCCTAGCCAAGCTAGAACTGCCTTTCATGACCTTGACCTCACTGCGCTACAAACCGACAGCACTCAAACCGAAAACACCAACGCACGGCTCGATAAATTGCGCAATTTGGGTCTTGTCCAAAGCGTACCAACTACTGCGGTGAATTCTTCGACGCGCCTTGATCGCATCCTGACACACCGCATCTATGGCTACCTCATATTTACTGCGGTCTTATTGATCATCTTTCAATTTATTTTCAGTTTTGCGAGTATCCCCATGGATTTCATCGATGCTCAGTTTGTGCGCCTTAGTGCTTGGGTATCGGACAGCCTTCCCGAAGGCCTGCTCAGCAAACTCATCTCTCAAGGACTCATTCCCGGCATTGGCGGCGTATTCGTTTTTGTGCCCCAAATCGCCATCTTATTTTTCTTTATTGCACTCCTAGAAGAAAGTGGTTATTTGTCAAGGGTTGTATTCATCATGGACCGCATCATGCGACCTTTTGGCCTCAATGGCAAGAGTGTCGTTCCGTTGCTTTCTAGTGTAGCTTGTGCCATTCCTGGCATTATGTCCGCTAGAACTATTTCCGATTGGAAAGAGCGCCTCATCACTATTTTGGTGGCACCGTTTATGAGTTGCTCGGCAAGAATTCCTGTTTATACTTTGCTCATTAGTTTGGTGATCCCCAAAACCTACATCGGCGGGTTCATCAACCTACAAGGACTCATACTTTTTGGCCTTTATGCACTTGGAATTCTTTTTGCGCTAGGCACCGCTTTCATCCTCAGACTTCTTGTCAGGAGCGGCAAACCAGGTTTTCATTTAATGGAATTGCCGGAATACAAAGCACCTAGACTCTACAATGTGGGCATTGCTGTATACGAAAAAGTCAAGATATTTATTTTTGATGCCGGTAAAATCATAGTTGCTATTTCAATTTTACTTTGGGCTTTGGCAACCTATGGCCCGAGCTCCAGAGATCAAAAATTAAAAGCACTCCAACAGCAAACTACTTATATCCAAGCAACTGATCTAGAAAAACAAGAGCAAGAGAACTCACTTTTGCTTTCTCAATCATACATAGGGCATTTTGGCAAATGGATGGAACCCGCAATTGCACCTCTCGGCTACGATTGGAAAATTGGCATTGCCCTGCTGAGCTCTTTTGCCGCTCGAGAAGTTTTCGTAGGATCGCTTGCCACTATTTATGCAGTTGGCGACGACACCGACAACAACAAGCGTTTGGTTCAAAAACTCCGCGACGAAAAAAACGAAAGCGGACAGGTTGTCTATAGTTTAGCTACCGGAGCATCGCTACTCGTTTTTTACGTTTTTGCCATGCAATGTATGGCCACCTTAGCCGTAGTGAAACGCGAAACCAATTCTTGGAAATGGCCTTTATTGCAACTCGTATTCATGGGTTTTGTAGCCTATTTAAGTGCATTTATTGTGTATCAACTGCTGATTTAAGCACAATTTCATTAACTTTCGATCATGCAAAAATTGTTGGTCATATCCATAGTTCTTTTGGCAGTCATTTATTTACTGCGTCACTACTACCAATTGTTTTTTGCACAGCAAACCAATTGCAAAGGTTGCGGACTCACGCCAAAGCATTCCAATGAAACTCACACATAAGGCACAAGCCTATCAATATGGCCAAGATTTCTTTTCAGTCAAAACAGCTGAGGCTACTGATTTTGCAAATGAATTCAATCCCGATTTAATAGATGCTGACAACGTCTATTGGCTTAATTTCCACAACCTCGACGACCGCAGTAGCATTGAAAAACTCTGTCAGAAAATAGGCCTCGATAAACTCAGCACCGAAAGTATTTTCTTGCCACTCCGACGTGCTAAAGTTGAAGAATACCCCACTTATCTGTTTTTCCAATTACACACGCTTCGCAACAATTGCCAAGATACTGAGCTAACGGATCAAATTACTTTTGTCCTAGGTGCTCATTACCTACTTTCGTTTCAAACCAATGAAGGACAACATTTTGGAGAGGTGCGCGAGCGCATTGAAAAATCAAAAGGAAAAATTCGCAATCAAAAAGCAGACTTCTTATTATTTCGTTTACTCGATACCTTGCTCGATGAACTTTTTCAATACACGACGGAGGTATCTGATGAGATAGACCGCATAGACAAACGCATCCATTCCCAAATGCAGTCTGACTTATTGCGTGAAATCGAACTCCAAAAAAGACAACTCATTAATTTGAGAAAGTTAGTTCAACCTATTAAAGATCTTCTTGCCGTTCTAGAATCGATGGATAACGCACTTATTGATAGCAGCAATAAACATTACTACAAAAATCTTCGCAATAGCTGCGTGAGCCTCCTTGAAGACATTGAAGCACACAAACAAATTTTAGACGGACTAGCCAATTTGTATTATGCTGTCCAAGGGCAACGCATGAACCACATCATGAAAGTATTAACAGTGGTCAGTAGTATTTTTATTCCACTCACTTTTATCGTTGGTGTTTACGGTATGAATTTCGAACACATGCCAGAATTAGGCTACCGTTATGGTTATTATGCCGTTGTTGGGTTCATGTTGGTGCTGAGTTTTAGCTTATTTATTTTCTTTATGAAGCGCGGTTGGCTCAAGCGCGATTAGATGTTAATGAAGTGTTAAATACCTTCAACTCGAAAATAAGCTCCTTATCTTTCGGAAAGTTAAACTGATACATATGAAAAAATTATTGCTTTCTTTTGGTGTTGTTTTCATGGCTGTACTTGGCCTCAACAGCGTCAATGCACAAATTGAAAAAGGTGCTAAAATTGAATTTAACAAAGAAGTACATGACTACGGTAACATCAAATATGGTGGCGAGCCTTATTGTTCTTTTGAGTTCAAAAACACAGGCGACGAGCCGTTGATCATTTCTAACGCCAAAGGATCTTGCGGTTGTACAGTTCCTGAGTGGCCGAAAGAACCAATTGCTCCAGGAGCAAAAGGAACTATCCGTGTTAAATACGACACGAATCGTCCGGGCCCGATCAACAAAAGCGTTACCATTACTTCAAATGCGCTCAATGAGCCAAATAAAGTGATCCGCATCAAAGGCGAAGTCGGTCCTGCTCCAGAAAGCGGAATGCCAGTAAACAATGCTGGTGCACCTACCAACAACTAATCTAAACATCCGTTTATAAAAAAAGCCACTCTTCGGAGTGGCTTTTTTTGTTGCTAACAATTTGCTTAAATAGCTAAAAAGTGAGCAGCCGTATGTGGCCAATTCGCCACTGTGCCCGGCCTGAGCAACTGTATTGTTTGCATTCCTGCAGCAGCAGCTGCCTCGAGCTCAGCTGAAATGTCTGACAAAAATAAAATCTCATCTGCTTCAAAACCTAAAAACTGAGCAATTTTCTGATAGGTCGCTAACTCTTTTTTACCACCGGTTGTCGTGTCAAAATGATTGGAAAAATGGCCTGATAAATCACCAAAATCGCTGAAATGAAAAAGTAACTTTTGAGCTGCAATTGAACCGGATGAGAAAACGCCAATCTTTAAGCCCATAGCGCGCCATTGATTGAGAGCGGTGGGGACATCATCATAGACATGTCCTGTTATAGCGCCAGTTTCATAAGCATTCTTCCAAATGACGCCTTGCAAGGCTTTCAAAGGCGTTAGTTTTCTGTCTTCCTCACTCCACTTGTGCAGGCAAGCGAGGACCTCTTCAGTTGTTGTGAGGTGGCGTCCTTCTTCTTGGGCGGCAATTTCTATGACTTCAGAAAAAGCTTGTTTGACCTCATTGATTTGTGCATGCTTCGTGAGGTCGTTGAGATGTGTTCTGAAATAAGGAAACAATACTTCGTATACAAAGTGTACAGAGCTAGTGGTTCCTTCGATATCCGTTAAGATATATTTGATGCGCTTATCCAACAGTTGGTGCTTTAAAATTTTGATATTTGGTTTCAACGCCCGACTGGGTATAGTGGGGCGTCCAACCGGTCATGTCGGTGAAAATTCGGATGGCCTTCACAAAAGGTGCTGTGACACCAGCATCAAACCAATGTTTGGTTCCGGTAGGCACACTGATAAGGTCTCCTCTTTGACACAACACATTGAAAATTGGAGCATCTTGAAGATGGAACCAGAACAAGCCTTGTCCGTCGACAAAAAAACGAATTTCGTCTTCATCGTGGGTATGTTCGGCAAGAAATTTCGCTCGAATTTGGTCGTAATTCGGGGTGAGTGCATGAATGGAAATGACATCTGCACTTTGGTATCCGCCGTTTTCCATGAATGGCTGAAGGTCTTTTGCGTAGGCTGCTAGAATTTCTTCTTGGCTAGCGTCGTCGTTGAATTGAACGCCGCAGGTCCATTGATCAAAAAATACGCCGTATTGGGCTAAATAGTTCTTAATTTGAAGCGGATCTTGGATTTGAATAGCTTCATCGGGAATAGATAGAATGGCCATTTGCTATAATAAAAATTCACATTCGCAAAGGTAATCAAGGGTCTCGAGGTGCCGTTGCGCGTCAAAAAGTGTGGCGCCCCATGCATAGGTACCGTGACCTGCAATAATAAAGCAATGCTGCTGAATGGCAGAAACGCGCTCGTCTAGTTGGTGACACAGTAAAGCCATGTCTTGTTGGTTATCTACAATCGGAATCTCGAGGCTATCGAGATGACTCAGGCAGCCTTTGAATCCTTTTTGGATTTCATAGCCTTGCACCGGAAAGAAATCTTCGTTGAATTGAGAGATGAGAACGGGGTATTTACCATGACTGTGCAACACAACCTTTGCTTCGGGGAAGTTTTTGTAAATCCAAAGGTGAATTTGGGTTTCGTCCGAAGGCTTGGTGCCATGAAACATACCTGTTCCAATGCCAGTAGAATCGATGGTCATGAAGTCTTGCTCCGTGAAATCGGATTTATGCACTCCAGATCGAGATACCCAACATTGTTGGTGCTCATCTATAAATGAATAGTTGGTGGAGGTGGCCGGCGACCAACCCCTCGCATTTAAGGTGCGTATAAGTTGTGCGAATGCGGCTTTCATTAGTTGGCGAGGGTCTCTTTGACAAGTGCGGCAATGACTTTGCCATCAGCTTTTCCTGCTAATTTTCCCGATAAAATACCCATTACCTTACCCATGTCTTGGGGGCCACTTGCGCCGGTTTGGGCAATTGCCGCTTGAACTTCAGCACGGATTTCGTCTTCGGTCAGCATTTTTGGCAAATAAGCTTCTATGACTTGCGCTTGATAAAGTTCTTCGGCTGCGAGGTCTGGGCGCTCTTGTTGGTTGTAAAGGGTGTAGGTCTCCATACGCTGTTTGTGCAGCTTCATGCAGATTTTAATGGCGGTTTCTTCAGATACTTCTGCATCTGCACCAGAAGTTGCCTCTAATAATAATTTAGATTTGATATCGCGTAAGGCAGCAAGCTTCTCCTTTTCTTTGGCAAGCATTGCATTCTTAATATCTAAGTTGATGCGTTCTGTGAATGTCATCATTAATCTACGTTATCGTGCAAAAAATTATTTCCATTGCGCAAGGTTGGTTGGCCATGTGCGTCAGTGCCTACACCAAAACGAGAGATGTTTTCTTGTGTGCTTGGCGCTTGTTGTTGCAGATGAATGTTTCTGCGCACAAATGCAGGTTCGTTTTCGAATTCCAAAAGGCCATCTGGCTTTTGAAGTTTTGAGGTGAACTCTTGAATGCGTGAAACACGCTCTTGCACTTTGCGTTGTTGTTCTTCAGGGCTCAAAATGCGCTTTGGCTGCTCCATTTCTACGCGTTGAATGCTGTCGTCTTCAAGAACGTGCTTTACAACATGTTGCTGTACTGGCGTTGCTTGAACTGGAGTCGCTTGAACCGGAGCTGTAAATTCTACTGGTTGAACAGGCGCTTGTTGTACAGGCTCTGGTTGCACGTCAAAAACCTCCCAACTCATGGAAGCTTGGTTGTTTGAGGCAACTTCTTCTTGCTCGTCGTAGAGATTGAAAGTTGTTTTGGCGCTGGCTGCAACGGCGTCTATTGGTTGCTCTTGCACTTGGAAAGGATTCACGAGAGGGGCCTCTACTTGTTTCATGAAGGGCTCTGGCGTGCTTGTTTCTATTGGTGCTGCGGCAATTGTTTCAAAAGGTGAAGTTAAGGGAGCTGTGATTTCTTGCTTCTTTTCTTCTTCTAGTACAACAACTGTTCGCTCTGGGCTTTTTTCAAAACCAGTAAGAGGCGAAGATGTAAAACCTGTAGCGATGATGGTGAGGCTGAGTTGATCGCCTAAGGAAGCATCGTGACCATGACCCCAAATGACGTCGGCTGTAGAACCCGCAGCTTCTTGAATGTAATCGGTGATGTCTGTGATTTCGTCCATCATGACCTCGCGGTCACCGTAAGTAATGTTGAGCAATACGTAGCGTGCACCGTTGATGTCGTTGTCGTAGAGCAATGGTGAAGTGAGGGCATTTTTAACAGCAACAACTGCGCGGTCTTCGCCAGCAGCAATTGCACTACCCATAATGGCATGGCCAGAATTGCGCATTACGGTGTTGACGTCGTTGAAATCGACGTTGATGGCGCCAGTTACAGAGATGACTTCAGCAATGCCTTTTGCAGCAACTGTTAGAACGTCGTCGGCATGAGAAAACGCCTCGGATAAAGACATGTTTTTGCCGAATTCGCGCAAACGCTCGTTGTTGATAATGAGGAGTGTATCTACGTTTTGACGCATGCGCTCCAAACCTTCCTCTGCTTGTTGGCGTCTTTTGCGGCCTTCAAAATTAAAAGGAACAGTTACGATACCAACAGTGAGGATACCGAGGTCTTTGGCAACTTGTGCAATGACAGGAGCGGCACCAGTGCCAGTTCCCCCACCCATACCAGCCGTCACAAACACCATTTTGGTGTCTTTGGAAAGGAGCTCGCGAATTTCTTGGATGTTCTCCATAGCGGCATTCATGCCCACATCTGGAATCATGCCCGCGCCGCGACCTTCGGTAAGCGTTGGTCCTAATTGAATTTTGTGCGGAACTGGTGAAAGCTCTAATGCTTGGCAGTCGGTATTGCATACGATGAAGTCCACGCCTGCAATTCCTTGCAAGTACATGTGGTTCACTGCATTTGAACCTCCTCCGCCAACTCCGATCACTTTAATGATAGAAGCGGCTTGTGGTGTTTCGTGTTTGGGTAGATCAAATTCCATAATACTGCTGTGTATAACCTAGTTTGTCAAAATATTTTAATCTTCAGAATCGTCAAAGAATTTTTTAACCGGACCTAAGATGCGGTCAAAAAACTCTCCCCGACGCTCTGCGTTCGAATGCGTTTTGATTTTTTCTTGTTTCTCCGTGACTTGTTGCTCACGCGTTACTTCGTCTTGTTGCACCACTGCTGCTTGCTCCCAAGGTTGAACAGCCTCTAAGCTTTCAAAGCCTTTGAGTACAAGCCCGATTCCTGTGGCAAACATTGGGCTTGCTAAAGCCTCGATATCGTTGGAATTAGCGAGGTGTTCTGTTGGGTAACCAATGCGTGCATCCATACCTGTGAGGTATTCGATGAGTTGGGTAAGGTGCTTGAGTTGTGAACCACCACCAGTAACGACAATACCACCGATGAGTTTTTTCTCGTAGCCAGAGTTTTTGATTTCGAGGTTAACGAGTTCGATGATTTCTTCCATTCTAGCTTGAATGATACTCGCTAGATTGCGCAAAGTAATTTCCTTTGGATCGCGTCCGCGCAGACCTGGAATACAAACCACTTCGTTTTCTTTGCTTTCAGAAGCCAAGGCGCTGCCGAATTTCACTTTCAACATTTCGGCCTGACGCTGCATGATGCGGCAACCTTCTTTGATGTCTTGTGTAATGACATTGCCGCCGAAAGGAATGACTGCAGTATGGCGAATGAGGCTGTCGTGGAAAATTGCGACGTCGGTTGTGCCACCACCAATATCGACAAGTACTACTCCGGCTTCTTTCTCTTCGTCGGAAAGCACCGCTTCAGCGGAAGCAATTGGCTAGAACTTTAGGTGTTCGTGTCTTGAACTTGTACAAGCCCGTCACAGGGCTAGAACTTCAGAATGCGCTTACAAGCTTGACGCAACGCGATGAAGTGGGAGAGGAAATTT
>CANHBA010000032.1 GCA_947458985.1 Flavobacteriales bacterium | reverse complement strand
GATTGGCAAGCCAAGAAGGGAGGCCAAGAATGATGCGCCTGCTGCTGCTGTGTTGCCTACCCTTATTTGCTTTTGGACAATATCTCCCGCTCTGTAACAACGATTCCCTGAGCCCGACAGAACAAGAAATTGCTAGAAAATATCCTTTTATTGAGGTACAATGCAATCAATTTCAGTTTTTTGGTGCGCAAAGCCCCAACTGGATGCACCTCAATGAAGAATTGAGCAGCATGATACTAACGGGGCAAGGCAAGCTCAATTTTTATCATATTGGAGGCTCCCATTTGCAAGCAGATATCTATACCCATGATTTTCGGACTTTTTTGCAGTCCAATTGGCCGGGCCTGAGCGGTGAGCGCGGTTTGGTTTTTCCTTACAACTTGGCTCACACCAATAACCCGACCAACTACGATTTTTCTTCACCCAACACCTGGAAAGGCTACAGAAGTGTTACGCAGCGCCCAGAAGATTTCGACTACGGCCTGAGCGGAGCTGCAATTACATGCTCCGATTCACTCATTGTAGTTAATTTCAAGCATTTGCGCACCCTCGTAAAGCCGCCTTTTGACCGCTTGCGGATTTATCACAACACGGGTGAATTCCCCTATGACCTCAATTTTGGCGACCAAGAATTATTGGTGACCGATGTTGCGCATTACGACGCGCTGGGTTACACAGAAATTCGCTTCTCAGATCACCTCGATTCCTTAGACCTGCTTTTTGTCAAAAATTGCACAACGTCTTTTTCCTTAGAACTTTTTGGTTTTGAATTTCTCAACGACCTCCCAGGCATTACCTATACCGCTATTGGTATCAACGGGGCTAGTTTGCCCACGTACTTGGCCAATACCAATTTTAGCCGCGACCTCCAACTCCGCAAACCCGACTTATTCATTTTTTCGGTAGGCACCAATGACGCGCATTGCAGCTATGATGCTTTTGACCCTTTGGTTTACAAGCGCAATTTGGAGAAAATGATCCAGCAAGTATTGCAAAGCAATCCGAAATGCGCCATTCTACTGACCGTCCCCAACGACGACTACTACATGCGCAAATATCCGAATCGGAATACGGAAAGGCAACGCGAAGTCATTTATCAGTTGGCCGCGCAATACCAAATGGCAGTTTGGGACTTCTATGGCATTATGGGTGAACTCGGCTCATCAAAAACTTGGAAATTAGAAGGCCTTATGCAGGCCGATTACGTACATTTTACAGGAACAGGTTATCACCTGAAAGGCACGCTTTTGATAGAAGCCTTTCAAAAGAACCTCAGTAGTTTACAAATCCTGCGCAACTAAAATATGAACCGCATACACGAAATATTCTCTTGGCAGCAACAAGAAAGTCTGCTCTTTACAAGACTCGATTTTTGGTTATTTTTCTTAGCCGTAATGGCTGTCTTTGCACTGATTCATAAGCGCTATTTAATGCGCAGCATCTTCTTGACTGCAGTTAGCCTTTTCTTTTATTTCAAGACATCTGGAAACTTCGTCTTGCTTTTGGCATTCATGCTTTTATTCAATTACCTGATAGGCAGGGGCGTTCAGGCAAAAGAGGGACTTAAGTCGGGTAAGTTTATGCTCATTTTAGGTTTAGTTGTCAACTTATTGGGCTTGTTTTATTTCAAATACGCTTACTTTTTTACCGATGCCTTTAATGCCCAGTTTGGCACGGACTACAACGTGGCCAATCAGTTCGCAGTTATCGGAAATGAATGGTTCGGGAAAGGCAGTTTTGTCGATAAAATACTTGTGCCTATTGGGGTTTCCTTTTTTACCTTTCACAATATTTCGTATCTCGTCGATATATCCCGCAAGGAAATTCCTGCAGCCAAGAACTTCTTCGACTACGCTTTTTATGTCACTTATTTTCCGCATTTGATTGCAGGGCCAATTGTACGCGCTCGCGATTTTATTCCTCAAATTCATCAGCCTTATCAACTCAGTAAATATGAATTTTCCTGGGCGCTTTGGATGATTGGAAAAGGCTTGCTCAAAAAATTGGTTTTTGCTGATTACATCGCTGTTCACTTCATAGATAAAGTACTCGATAGCCCTGGTGCTTATCCGGGTTTTGTTGGGCTCATTGCCATGTTTGCCTATTCTTTGCAGATTTATGCTGACTTTTCGGGTTACACCGATATGGCTATTGGCGTGTCGAAGTTAATGGGTTTCAATTTGCTCGAGAATTTCAATTCACCCTATAAATCGGTGTCGGTTGCAGATTTCTGGCGCCGTTGGCATAAATCATTGGGTTCTTGGCTCCGCGACTACCTCTACATTCCACTCGGAGGCAACCAAAAAGGTACTTGGGGTACAACCATCATGACGGCGGTCATCCTTGGCTTTTTATATTTTATTACCGGTTGGGTTGAGCTCTGGTATACCTATGGTATTTTGCTGGTTGTTTATTTGCTTTTATGGCAATTTTGGAAGGCATTCCGCACTTTTGCTGTGCGCGACCTCAACTTGCTCATCACCATGATCGTAGGTGGTTTGTGGCACGGAGCCAGTCAGAATTTTGTGATTTGGGGCGCCATGAACGGAGCCGCTTTGGTGCTCTACAATTATTGGAAACGCATCAGTCCTTATGAAAAAAGCAATTCGTGGGTCATTCGCGTTTGGCGCATCACCCTAACGCTCACCTTCATTACTTTTACGCGCATTTGGTTTCGCTTACCTGAACCTGAGCAGCCGCTGCAATTCCTAACGATAATTACCTCCCAATTTGATTGGTCAGTGGCTATCTGGTGGAAAGTTTGGAACAATTTCCAATTGGTATTTTGGTTGATCATACTTGGGTTTGTGAGTCATTGGCTACCCCAAAAGTGGAAAGATCAAACCGTATTGTTCTTCTCGAAGTGGCCAATGCCGCTGCAGGCCCTCACGTTTGCATTTGCTGTTTTCATCATGTATCAGGCCGTTTCAGATACCTTTAAAGCGTTCGTTTACTTTCAGTTTTAGAAATAGTTGCTCAAATACTTGACAGAGGGGGTCTTGATGTTGTATCTTTGCGCTCCCCTAAGAGAAGGGATTAAAAAATGGTCCTATGAGCAAAATGAAACTTTCAGATTTTGACTTCAATCTTCCTGAAGAATTAATCGCCAATTATCCAGAAGAAAACCGCGACGAATGCCGTCTAATGGTTGTGCACCGCGCTACCGGCCTCATAGAACACAAAATGTTTCGCGATGTGCTCGATTATTTTGAAGAAGGCGATGTCATGATCCGTAACAACACCCGCGTTTTCCCTGCACGTATGTACGGCAATAAGGAAAAAACTGGTGCCAAAATCGAAGTCTTTTTATTGCGCGAGCTCAACCGTGAGAGCCTACTTTGGGATGTACTCGTAGATCCAGCCCGCAAAATCCGTATCGGCAATAAACTTTATTTTGGCGAAGACGACTCTTTAGTTGCTGAGGTCATTGACAACACAACATCAAGAGGCCGTACGCTTCGTTTCTTATTCGATGGCCCTTACGAAGAATTCAAGGCCAAAATCACTGAGCTTGGTGAAACACCACTTCCAAAATACATCAAAAGAGAGGTCGAGCCAGAAGACGAAGAGCGTTATCAAACTGTATTTGCAAGTGTAGAAGGTGCTGTAGCTGCGCCAACGGCAGGTTTGCATTTTTCTAAGCAATTGCTCAAGCGTTTAGAGCTCAAAGGCATCAATTTTGCCGAACTCACCCTTCATGTTGGCCTCGGTACTTTTCGTTCTGTTGAGGTAGAAGACCTCACCAAACACAAAATGGATTCCGAACAAGTCATCATTCCTGAAGACGCAGTTGAAATGGTGAACGATGCGAAGCGCAACAAGCGTCGAGTTTGTGCAATCGGCACAACATCAATGCGTTCGATCGAAACATCTGTTTCTACAGATGGCATGCTCAAACCATACAACGGCTGGACCAACAAATTTATCTTCCCGCCTTACGAATTCAGTATTGCAGATAGCCTCATTACCAATTTCCACACGCCGCTCTCCACTTTGCTCATGATGATTTCCGCCTTTATGGGTCATGAACTCATGCACAAAGCTTATGAAGAAGCGGTCAGAGAAAAGTACCGTTTCTATTCTTACGGAGACGCTATGCTGATTATCTAATGCAGCTACATAAGCAACTAGCAACTTTTCCAACGCAACAAAAAACGGTCCTCACCATCGGGACCTTCGACGGCCTGCATTTAGGTCACCAAAAAATTTTAGAAACGGTATGTGCTGAAGCCAAACAACTTGGTTTGGCTTCTGTACTACTGACTTTTCATCCGCACCCCCGCCGCGTTTTGTTTCCAGACCAACCTTTAGGCCTCATCCAAACCCAAGAGGAAAAGTTGGCCCGTTTGGCTGCAATTGGCCTAGACCACTTAGTAGTGCTCGAATTCAGTGAAGCATTTGCGCAGCAAACAGCCGCTCAATTTGTAGAAGAGATCCTGATCAAAGGATTAAATGCCTACAGCGTCATTATCGGCTATGACCACCAGTTTGGTCATGATCGCCAAGGCAATCTTGCATTTTTGCGCAGCTATGAAGCCAAAGGCTGTTTTGAAGTCAAAGAAATCCCGGTCGAGCAAATTGACGAAGTCTATATCAGTTCTTCAAAAATCCGAAAAGCAATTGAACAAGGTCAGATAGCGCAAGCGAATGCGTATTTAGGTCAGCCGTATCAAGTCTCGGGTTTTGTATCGCGCGGTTTGCAAAATGGCCGTAGCATAGGCTTTCCTACAGCCAACGTTCAACTCACAGAAACCGAAAAAATCCTGCCAGCCGATGGCGTATATGCGGTTTCTAGTGAATTTGAAGGTCGCACCCTATACGGCATGATGAATATCGGCTGGCGTCCAACAATTAAAGAAGCTAAAATCGAACGCAAAATAGAAGTGCATTTCTTCGATTTTCAATCAGATATTTACGAAGCGTATCTAGCCCTTTGCTTACATGAGCGCATGCGTTCAGAACAGAAGTTTGAAAACCTCGAGGCGCTCAAAGCACAACTCAATAAAGACGAGTTGGCCGTAAGAGCCTACTTCCAAAAGTCTTAATTTTTCTGGATTTTAAACTGTTGGCCAAGACCATTCTGGGTCTTGATTTTTACCATATAAATTCCGCTAGTTAATTGTGTCGTAGGAACACTCACTTCGTTTTGGTTGCAAGTTACCGACAGCAATTGTTGTCCGAGCGCGTTATAAATTTCGATTGAGCTGATCGGCTCTTTTCCTTTTATTTGGAGTACATCGTCACAAGGATTCGGAGCTAAAAGTACAGGGTTTACTGCTGTGGTTTCTATACCTGTCTGACTTTCATCAAAAAATAAAACGTTATCGACAAACACAACGCCTGTTCCTGCAGGTTCTCCAGATAAAATGAGCTGAGAAAAATGACTCAGGCTATTGAGTCCGGTGAATTGCGTGAGCGGAATCTCCAAAGTGTTCCAGGTTTGCGCAACAGGCTGAAAACTCAATTCGCTTTCGCTGTCGTCGCCTCCTGCATATTGCCCGTTGTTGCCGAAATCAACTAGTTTGACCTTAAACGGATTCATATTAGCCGTCCAATAATCTATGCGAAAGTGAGTCATGTTAGTGAGGTCTAGCTGATTGCCACCAAGCACTTCGATGCCAGCAAAATTCATGGCGCTATAGCGCTTGGTATCATTTCCTTGAATCTGTAAATCTGTTACCTGAGCACTCGACCACGGAGCTTGCCAAGTATCTACGCTCACATTTGTATAAGGATTGCTAAACATCGAGATCACGGCTGCTACAGGATAAGTTGGAGTGGGTGCGGCTACCATCGGGGCTGCACTTTGCGAGCCGTCTTGGTTGGAAAACTTGATGTTGTCTATGTAACAAATGTTATTATCTGATCGTTGGCCAAAATCTGGAAAGATGATGATTTGATCTATTCCTGTCGAAGTAGGATTACTGAGCACGTTGGTGAAGTTAAAAGTAAGTTCTTCCCATTGGTTAACGACAGTGTTACTCACGAGAATTTCACCTGAGGAGGCCCCTGATGGTGTTGCAAATTTGAGCCCAACATTGCTAATAACCGATTTATATACCATCATTTTGATTTGACAATTGGCAGCAGTGAGATTGAAAATGCCAATGCCTTGTCCGTGGACTGATTCAAAGCCTGCCCATGGCGCACCATTGACCAACGCTACAAATTTACTTACCGTACTTGACGTATTGATTCCACTGGGGTTCGGATTGGCAATGATTTCTAGTGGTGCATTAGGGCCATTTTCGAAGGTAGTCCAGGCCCAATTGGCGCCAAATCCATTTGGTTCAAAATCTATGGGGCCTGCTTGCGCTAATAATAATTGTGTTGAAAACGCAAGAAGTAAGGTAAAAAGTAGTCTCATTTTGGAGCAGTAATAGGTTTAGATATTGTTAAATGTACAATAATTACAAGTGTGGGCAAGAATTTATTTTTTATACCTTCGTTCTTATGTCTATTCGCGCTATTGTTGTTTTGTGCTATTTATTGGTTTTTAGCCAGGTTTTCTCCCAAGGCATCAAATGGGAAGAAGCACTCAAACTAGACCCAAAAAACGTAATGAATTTAGATTGTTCGGGCCAAAAGTGGGATAGCCTTCCCTTGGAAATATTTCAATTTACAAACTTGAAAGACTTGGACCTCTCCAAAAATAAGTTCAGTTCCTTACCCCAAGCATTTCAAACTTTTGCTCAGCTCGAAAAACTCAATTTGGGTCGAAATAAATTTGAAAATTTTCCACTGGTAATTTGTCAACTCCCTCTTTTGAAAACGCTACATTTAGATAGAAATCAAATCACCTTGCTTCCCGAACAAATTGCAGATCTCCAAGCTCTTGAATATTTAGATCTGTATGCAAATGGCATTGAAAAATTTGGCGAGGGTATTTTCTTACTTCCAGCACTCAAAGTACTTAATATTGAAGGCGTGATGTACGGAACCATTTTTGCTAAGCAATTGATGGCGCGCTTGCCCCAAACGAAAGTGCTGATTGATCCGCCATGTAAGTGTTTGGATTAGTATCTTTGCCTATGTCCTTGCTGCGCAATATCGTTTTATGGTTGCTCAATCATCCCCAATATGTATTGGGGGTATTTTTGGTTTTGGCGCTTGTCTTAGTTTGGACCAAAAAGAAGTGGCGTAAAAAAAAACCATATTTACCATGGCTTTTGGCACTTGGTTTTATTGGATATGTATTTGTATTTATCCGCTTCTATGACCGCAGCGACTTACTTCGGCCGGTCTTGCGCAACAACACCGTTGAAACCCTTTCAGAAACTTCCCTTGCCGACGACCAAACATATTGTTTTGGTATTGATGTGTCGCAATATCAGGGTCATATCAATTGGGACGAAGTTTTGCTGACCAAGCATCCGTTGCGTTTTGCAATTGCCAGAGCAACTATGGGTCGAAATGGACAAGACATACAATTTCTACATAATTGGGAGGCTCTTGCAAGAGTGGGCTTACAAAGAGGCGCTTACCATTATTACCGCCCGTTTGAAAACTCCACAGAACAAGCCAATAATTTCATAGCGCATGTCCGCCTTGTGAAGGGTGACTTTCCGCCGGTTCTAGATATCGAGCACATGTCTCCGCTTGGGCCTGCTAATTTGCGCAAAGGTGTGCAGAACTGGCTGCGCATCGTTGAAAATCATTACCACTGCAAACCTATTGTTTATACGGGTCGCTTTTTTTATGAACGTTACTTGAAGGGGAGCATTAACGGCTATCCACTTTGGATTGCATCGTATGGCCCGCACCATAAAGTAGCTCATTTGCCTTGGACCTTTTATCAATTTTCAGAAAAAATGGTCGTACACGGCATAGCGTCCTACGTCGATGGCAATTTCTTTCAAGGCAGCTTAACGAAACTTCGTAACTTCGGCATATGATTTTACTCACGCTCATTTTCAAGCTAGGTGTGCGTTTTGCCATCTTTAACTTCATTTGGTTCTTTTTGGAGTTGCTACACAAAATGCTCACCGGAATGCGCCCACCGTTTTTGGCTGAACACTACATTTTAAAAGCGCTCAAGTACGTTTTACTTGTGAGTATTACTTTTGCATATTGCTTAGAATTTGCCCCAACTGAGCCTACCTATGTGCTCAATTGGCAAAAACTCGTGCCAGGCGGCCTCATCTTAATGCTCTATTTATTGGGGAAGTTTCAAAAACAACAAGAGCAAATTCAGTTTTTGGCTGGTTTTCAGATGCCAATTCAGCAAAAGCCTTATTCCAAGAACTTAGAAATAGCACTCCTCGTATTGTCTGCGCTCACCTTTACAGGCTTGTATTTTTATCCGAATTTGACCGAAATCGGAATTTTAAATTGGTTTGAATCCAATATCCGCAGTTTGGAAAAAGCGTTTCTTTTAGGCTTTGTGTTTCAAGTATTGGGATTCATTTTTGTGGTCAGTATCTTCTTTCGTTTGCTGCGTATTTTTAGACCGAAGCCACCGCAATCCGATCTAGATGTGCATCAAGACGAAGACCCAAATCAATTTACAGATTACGAAGAAGTTTCAGACAAGCACCTTGACTAAGCCACAAGAACATATCGATGAAAGTTTGCCAAAGGCATTCAAATTGTGCAGTCTTAAAAAGATCGAACAGCTTTTTGCGCAGGGACAACTCATCAAGGCTTACCCCATCCGTTTAATGTACATTATTGAAGACCGCTCGCAAAGCGAAGTAAGCGAAGCACCTTTTCAAGTACTTTTTTCAGCGCCAAAGCGCAGGTTCAAAAGAGCCCACGACAGAAACTACATCAAGCGCTTGATGCGCGAGGTATTGCGCAAGAACAAAGCGGCATTGATAACGCTGCTGCAATCAAACAATAAAAAACTTGTTTTTTCGTTAACTTTTGTTGCCGATGAACGTCCTACCTTTCAACTTTTGGAACAAAAGTTGTGTAAGGCTCTAGACCAACTTATTAAAGAAATCAACCCATGAAATTGACCAAATTACCTTTCTTATTTCTTTCCTTCTTACTGAGTCTGCAAATAGGCCATGCCCAAACCAATTCTTTTGAAACCCTCAAGAGTTTGGAAATCATGGATCAAATCTATGAGCACCTCGACCTCTATTTTGTCGACGAAACCAAAAATGGTCAGCTGGCCAAAACAGGCATCGACGCCATGCTCAAGGAATTAGATCCTTACACGGTTTATTACCATGAATCCAATATCGAAGATTACCGCCTCATGACTACTGGTCAATATGGCGGTATTGGTGCGCTCATTCGTAAAATGGGCGATTTCAGTTTTATTGCCGAACCCTACGAAGGCAAGCCGGCGCAAGCGGCTGGCTTGAAGGCCGGCGACAAAATCATCAGCATCGACGGCAAAAGCATGGAAAAGAAAACCACAGAAGAGGTTTCAGATGCATTAAAGGGCCCTAAAGGCACCTCTTTCGAATTGGTCGTGGAAAGAACCGGCGAAGGCAAGAAGAATTTCAAGATTACCCGCGACGAAATCAAACTTCCAGATGTGCCATATTTTGGTATGTTGCAAAACAAAGTTGGTTATGTCAAACTCAATTCCTTTACCCAAACTGCTGCGGCCGATGTCAAAAGTGCCATTGAAAAGCTGCAGGCTCAGGGCATGCAAGAGCTTGTTCTAGACCTCCGTGGCAATGGTGGTGGTTTGCTTCTTGAGGCGGTAAAAATCGTCAATTTCTTCGTAGCCAAAAACCAAGTCGTCGTGACTACAAAAGGACGCGTTGCTGAAGAAAATCGCATCTACAAAACCCTCGAAGATCCGTTTGCTCCCAACATGCCACTTGTGGTGCTCATCGACGGTGGCTCGGCATCTGCTTCCGAAATTTTAGCGGGCAGTTTACAAGATTTAGACCGCGCTGTGGTAATCGGTGAAACGAGCTTTGGTAAAGGATTAGTGCAACGCACTTACGACCTCAAATACGGATCAAAAATCAAAATTACGATTGCCAAATACTATACACCCTCTGGACGTTGCGTGCAGCGCTTGGAATATTACGACAAAGAAAATGGCGAAAAAGCCAAAGAAGTTGCCGACTCCTTGCTCAAAACTTTCTATACCAAAAATGGCAGGCCTGTTATTGATGGCCGCGGCATTGACCCCGACATCGAAGTAGCGTTCGAAGACCTCAGCAGGTTGTCGGCCATGCTTCTGGTCAAGAATCACATTTTCAATTATGCGACGCAATTTGCGGCTCAAAATCCAACAATTGCCGCTGCTGGCACCTTTAAACTCAGCGATGCTGAATACACTGCTTTCAAGAGTTACGTCATGGCGCAACCAGATTTCGATTATACTACCGCTTCGGAAGAAGCGCTGCGCAAAATGAAAGAAACGGCTGAAAAAGAAGGGTATTTTGAAGATGTAGCTGCGCAATACAATCAAATGCTTGAAAAGGTTACTCCTTCCAAAGACCGCGACCTCGATAAATTCAAAAAAGAGATCAGTGAACTGCTCGAAGACGAAATTATTTCACGTTATTATTTCCAAGAGGGCCGTGCCAAACAACAATTGCAAGCCGACCCAGTGGTACAAAAAGGATTAGAAATTTTACAAGCACCTACTCAGTACAATACTATTCTGAAGATTTAAGCGTTAGAAACAAATGCTGCAACGCTGGTTCGGGGGCAAAGCCCATTCAAGACTTCATTACCTCACCTTACTCTTTTTTGTGGTGGGGATGGTTTGCAGTAAGTTTTTAATGTCTATGGGCTTGCTTTTAGGTGCGCTCAATTTACTTTTAGAGGCCGACTTCAAAACTTACTATCGCCGCTTGGCCGAAAACCGCTTGGTTCACCTTTTATTGTTGTTTTATGTCCTTTTCTGGTTGAGCTTGCTCTGGAGCCAAAATTGGACGGAGGGCTTTGATCAATTGCGGCGCCTCACTAGTTTGCTATTAATTCCTTTGATTATTGCTGCGCGACCTTTACCCGCTGCCAAGAAAACAGAAGGTCTCTGGAGTTTTTTTCTTGGCGCACTGCTCTTGAGTTCGTTGGTGAATAGCCTTTCCTATCATTTTTTTGCCGAACAACTCCAGCTCATTGACATCCGCGATATGTCGCTTTTTGGATCTCATATCCGTTTTGGCATCCTCATTGGCTTTGGTTTGTCATTAGCGCTCTTTCGGTTAGCCACCAATTGGTGGTATGGCCTTTTGGCGTTATGGTTTTTGTATTACACTTTTGATAGTCAGGCCTTGTCTGGAGTGCTCACTGTTGTAATAGTTATACTGGGCCATGCGATACATCTATTACTACAAAAACGAAAGGTGGCGTGGGTTTTTGGTATAAGTGTTATTTCGTTGCTTTTTCTAGTGTCCTTAGTATATTATTTGGCTCAACCAATAGAAAGCAGAGAAACTTGCCCTACCAACCCAACCAGCATGGCCTCGGCCTGGCAAAAACGATCTAAGCTTTCGTTTGAAGGTCAAGACTTGCGTGGCCAAGACCTTTCTGCTACAATAGAAAGATACGTCAGGAGTAAAAATGGTTGTGCTTCAGGTTTTGGGATCCGACATTTAAGCCCCGAAGATATTCGACTAATTGAACTTGGTTTTGCCGACGTGCGCGAGGCACAAGGTGGCTTACAGGCCCGACTTTTTGGCTTGCGTTTCCAACTTCACCACAGCAATAATCCCAATGACCACTCTTTACTGGAGCGCTTTGAATACTGGCAAAATGCAACGTCTCTCATTGCCGACAACTGGCTGCTTGGTGTAGGTGTTGGCGATGTCAGCGACCAAATGCAACAACGCTATAACGAACGCGGTTCTCAATTGCGCCCAGATCGCCGTTTGCGCCCGCACAACTATTACCTCACCACTTGGCTTAATTTAGGCTTGTTTGGGTTTGTTTTATTTGTAGGCTTACTGCTGTTGTTTATCAAGCAACAATTGCAATACCGACAATTACAAGGGCTGCTCATTGGCATCAGTTTGGCGCTTACCCTTTTCATAGAAGATGGTTTAGAAACGCAAATGGGGCTCACTATTTTTGCCTTCTTTTTCTCGTTTTACTCCCGCAGGGTGGTAGGTTAAACGTTTCTTTGAAAAATTGAGTAACTTCGCATACCATGTCCATAGAAGTCAAAAATCTCTATAAGTATTACGGCGAGCAAGCTGCTGTTCGCGACGTCAGTTTTTCGGTTAAAAAAGGTGAAATCGTCGCTTTTTTAGGACCGAATGGTGCTGGCAAATCTACCACCATGAAAATCATGACGGGCTTTATGCCTGCTAGTGAAGGAGAGGTTTTTATCTGTGGTAAAAAGGTAGATATCGATAAGCTCGACACCCGCCAAATTATCGGTTATTTGCCGGAAAACAACCCGCTTTACACCGACATGTATGTGCGTGAATACCTCGAATTCGTAGGCCGCATTTACAAAATCAAGAATTTGAAGGCCCGCGTTTCAGAAATGATCCATGCTGTGGGGCTCGACGTCGAACAGCACAAAAAAATCGGCGCCCTTTCCAAAGGCTACCGCCAACGTGTTGGTTTGGCCCAAGCCATTATCCACGATCCAGAGGTCCTTATTTTAGACGAGCCTACCACTGGCCTTGACCCCAACCAATTGGTCGAGATCCGCGAGCTCATCCGCAGCATCGGAAAAGAAAAAACAGTTATCCTTTCAACGCATATCATGCAAGAGGTTGAAGCCATCTGCGACCGCGTCATCATCATCTCCAAAGGTCAAATTGTTGCCGACGACACCGCCAAAACACTCCAACAAGAACTCGAACACCAAACTGTTTACGTCGAGTTCGATGCGCAAATCACAAAAGCACAACTCAGTAAAATTGCAGGAGTACAACAAATTGAAGCATTTGAAAAAGGTTGGTTATTAGGCTCCAACTCTGGCAATGACCTCCGCAAAGAGGTCGCACAATTCGCCCAACAGCAAGGTTGGCTTGTGTTGTCCTTGCGCCTAGAGCAAAAAACATTAGAAGAAGTATTCAAAGAATTAACAAAATAAAATGCCCAGCAACTTTATCGCAGAACTCCAATGGCGCGGCATGATCCACGACATCATGCCCGGAACCGAAGACGCACTCCTCAAAAAAGTATCCGCTGGGTATATCGGTTTTGACCCCACCGCCGACTCCTTGCATGTTGGCCATTTGGTTCAGATCATGACACTCGTGCATTTTCAGCGTGCTGGCCACAAACCTTATGCACTTGTTGGTGGTGCTACTGGTATGGTAGGCGACCCTTCTGGCAAAAGTCAAGAACGCAATCTGCTCGATGCAGACACCCTCAACCACAATGTGGCTTGTGTACGCAAACAGCTTGAGGCTTTCCTGGACTTTAATAGCGGCGAAACCGCTGCCGAAATGGTCAATAACTACGACTGGTTTCAAAACATGTCCTTCCTCGACTTCATTCGCGACGTCGGAAAGCATATTTCTGTCAACTACATGATGGCCAAAGATTCCGTCAAAAAAAGACTCGAAACCGGCATGTCATTTACCGAGTTCTCTTATCAGTTGGTCCAGGGGTACGACTTCTACCACCTCAATAAACACCACAATTGCATCCTTCAATTGGGAGGTTCAGACCAATGGGGCAATATCGTAACAGGAACTGAGCTCATCCGTCGCAAATCAGGAGGTGAGGCCTATGCTGTAACCACACCATTGATCAAAAAAGCCGATGGCACTAAATTTGGTAAAACCGAAAGCGGTTCAGTTTGGCTCGATCCCGAGAAAACAAGCCCGTATGCCTTTTATCAGTTCTGGCTCAATGCTTCTGATGCCGATGCCGCCAATTACATCCGTATATTTACCCTTCGCGGCAAAGAAGAAATTGAAGCCCTTGAGGCCGAGCACGCTCTTGCTCCGCATTTACGTGTCTTGCAAAAAGCCATCGCCGAAGACATCACCACACGTGTGCATGGCGCTGCGGCTTTGCAAACAGCAATTGCAGCGAGTAACATCCTTTTTGGTAAGTCTACTGCCGAAGACCTCCGTTCGCTATCTGAAAAAGATTTCTTTGCTGTGTTTGAAGGCGTACCACAAGCAAGCGTCACTCTTGCCGATTTTGGTACGGGCCTAAGTATTGTAGAGGCACTGGCTGCCAAAACAGGGTTTTTGAGTTCAAATGGCGAGGCACGTCGCGAACTCAAAGCCAATGCCATTTCCGTCAATAAAGAAAAAGTGGGCGAAGACTTCATCTTACTTCCTGAACACCTCATCAATGGTCGTTATGCCTTGTTAGGAAAGGGTAAAAAGAACAATTACATCTTATTAGTAGAAGCTTAGTTTTGGCATAGACTTTGCCTTGGCGCTACAAAACAAATACTATGTGGCGCTTTTACCCCCGATTTTTTACATTAGGTGTGCTCTCACTCCTTTTGTGTAGCTCTTCCAAAGAAATTTTTCCAGTTGTAGAAAACGAAGCTTTTGGCCTTGGTGAAAAGCTCCGTTACCGCCTCAGTTATGGCATTATCGATGCTGGAGAAGTCACGCTCTACTTAAAATGGACCGATCGCAAAGGACATGGCAGACCGCTGTATCACGCGGTAGGCAAAGGCTATTCCATCAATACCTTTGATCATGTTTTTAAGGTCGACGACACCTATGAAACTTTTCTAGATCAGCGCAGCATTATGCCTTGGTTTTTTAAAAGAAGAGTGGATGAAGGCGGCTATAAGATCAGTCAGGACTACACCTTTCATCATCAGAGTGAAAGCGTAGAGACCAACAAAGGTAAAACCTTCAAAATCCCGATGGGCACCCAAGACATGATATCTGCCTTCTATTATGCCCGCACCCTAAACTTCAAGAACGCCAGTAAAGGCAAGACATTCAGCTTTCCAGTTTTTATGGATAACGAAATCTTTACGCTTAAAATCAAATACTTAGGAGATCAAGTCATCACTACAGACAAAGGCAAGTTCAAATGCCACAAGTTTGTGCCGCTTGTACAAACGGGGCGTTACTTTAAAGACGAAGAAGATGTCGTGTTTTGGGTCACGGCTGACGACAACAAATTACCAGTATTGGTAAAGGCACAATTGCCCGTCGGCACCGTCAGGTTGCATATTGTGGGTTATACCAATTTGCGTAATCCACTGACATCAAAGAGATGATTTACCTCAAAATCTCCAATCGTTTCGTTTGTGAACCAACCTTGATTAAATAAGTTCCGGAAGTGAATTCACGAAGTTCAATGCTTGTTTCTTCTTTTTGAAGGGTGGTTTCAAGTATAATTCTTCCAAGGGCATCGCAAATCATCACGTTTGATCCAATTAAATCAGTGTCAACCGCTAGAAATATTAAATCTTGAGCCGGATTTGGATAAACCAAAAGCGAAGTACCTACATGTTCATCTAAACCTGTAAAATCTAAAGTAAGGATGAGGCTTAGCAAGCTATCGCAGCCAGCTGCGTTTGTTAGAATTTGAGAATAGGTGCCAGATGCAGTGTAGGTTTGTCCGTTGAGTGTGTAACTGTCAATTGCCGAAGCAGAAATGGTATTGCTGCTTGCATCGTTGACACTGACATAAACGGTATCGGTACCAACACAACCTTCATTGCTCGCGCCTGTTAATACGTATGAACCACTTTGTTGCGGTACAAATGGAATGCTGTCGGCAATGTTGTTACTCCAATACATAAAGATGCCTCCGGTGCCGTACAAGATGACTTCAT
>CANHBA010000031.1 GCA_947458985.1 Flavobacteriales bacterium | reverse complement strand
TCTACACTCACCGTTGAAAATACCACCCTAAAATCTTGGCTTAAGGCTGCCAACCAATTGGGATTGGAAGAATCAAGTGTAATTTGCGCGCGGTATTGAATTGGAATTTCATAGAGTGCTTCTTTAAAGCGCTGCATGTCTACATATCCATCTGTGCAGGCGTTCCAATGCTTGAGATCGAGAATAATTTTACGCTGTCCGAGCAGCGGCCAAACCTGATCTAGCCTGGCTAATTTTTCTTTGTGCAAACTTTTGTAGCGGAGTTTTTCTAGCTCAGCATCGGTGGTTTCAAATACACAACCAACTCCATTCGTATGAGATTCAAGTAAATTCTCATGGAAAAGCCATAAAGTACCATCTGCACTCATGCGCACGTCCACCTCTACCCCATCAATTGTGGGTAAAGAAAGTGCTAACGCAATGGATTCAATAGAATTGTCGTGGTACACGCTCAGACCAATGTCCATTCCCATTCCAGCGTGGCCATAGATCTCTACTTCTGGATAGGATTCTTGCTTATTGCAAGAGAGAAGTACACTCCATATAGAAAGTAAGAGCCAGATTGATTTTTTGAAAGTCAAGAATGGAAGACACTTCATTTTCTTGGAGAAAAAAGATAATAATTGAATTGCAACTGTGGATTCAAGAAAATGTGGAAATCCTGAGTGCTGACGTTAGAAAGACCGTAGATTTTTTCGGCAAGAACACCTAAGGAGAATTGTAAATCAACTCTTTTTTGAACTCCAAAAGTATATCCTAAACTAAAATATAAGCCATGATAGGTATCGATAATGCTTGCTTTTTGGAAGTCAAATTGATACCTCACCGCATAAATTGGCTGATTCATTGGGTAATGCCTATTTTTTAGGGGTATAGGTGCTTGCCAAAATAAAGCAAGCTGAGGCGCAAGTGCTCCTTGCAAACTGCGCTCAACACCTAAACCTAAATCAACTCCTAGACTGCCTTTTTCGAAGTTTTTCAATCCTTTCAAACTCACTACTTGATCGTAGCGATGGATAGAAGCACCAAGCCCAAGATGATATTGTGCGGAACTTCTGCTTTGAACAAAAAAAGAAATACCAAGTAGGAGGAAAATCCGAAACATGTGCAAAAATAAAAAAGGCCCTCCAATGGAAGGCCTTTCGTATGATTTATTCTTATGCTTAAACCAAACCTTGATCCATCATGGCATCGGCCACTTTCACAAAGCCAGCTACATTGGCACCTTTGACGTAGTCAACGGTTCCTTCAGCATCTTTACCGTATTTGACACAAGCCTCATGGATAGAAACCATAATGCCGTGTAGGCGCTGATCAACTTCTTCAGCCGACCAAGACAAACGCAAGGAATTTTGAGACATCTCTAAACCTGAAGTAGCCACACCGCCAGCGTTAGACGCTTTGCCTGGTGCGAACAATACTTTTGCCGCTTGGAAGGCTGCAATTGCCTCAGGAGTAGATGGCATGTTTGCACCTTCTGCAACACACATCACGCCATTTGCAATAAGTGCTTTAGCTTCTTCACCGTTGAGTTCGTTTTGTGTAGCGCAAGGAAGTGCAATGTGAGCTTTGACTTCCCAAGGACGCTTACCAGCAACAAATTGTGCGTTTGGATATTGTTTAACGTACTCAGAAATACGACCACGACGAACATTTTTAAGATCCATTACCCAAGCGAGTTTGCCTGCGTCAATGCCTTCTGCGTCGTAGATGTAGCCTTCTGAATCTGAGAGTGTAACTACTGTTGCACCAAGTTCGGTTGCTTTTTCACAAGCGTATTGCGCTACGTTTCCTGAACCGGAAACGGCAACAATTTTGCCGTTGAAAGATTCACCTTTCGTAGCGAGCATTTCTTTTGCGAAATAAACAGTTCCGTAACCAGTTGCTTCAGGGCGAATCAACGAACCACCCCAGTTGCGACCTTTACCGGTGAGTACACCAGTAAATTCGTTGCGCAAACGCTTGTACTGACCAAACATGTAGCCGATTTCACGACCACCAACACCGATGTCACCAGCAGGAACGTCAGTGTCAGGACCAATATGACGAGCGAGCTCAGACATAAATGATTGACAGAATTTCATGACTTCGTTATCTGATTTGCCTTTTGGATCAAAATCAGAACCACCTTTACCGCCGCCCATTGGCAATGTAGTAAGGGAGTTTTTGAAGATTTGTTCGAATCCTAAAAACTTAAGGATGGACAAGTTTACGGAAGGGTGGAAACGCAAACCGCCTTTGTATGGACCAATTGCGCTATTGAATTCTACGCGGTAACCGCGGTTGACTTGAACGTTTCCTTGGTCGTCTAGCCATGGAATGCGAAAAATAATAGTACGCTCTGGCTCAACAATACGATCGAGGATCTTTGCTGTTTTGTATTTTGGATTGGCCTCAATAAAAGGAATTACCGCTTCGGCTACTTCCTGAACCGCTTGCAAGAATTCTGGCTCGTGACCATTCTTAGCACGAACACGATCCATGAAAGCTTCGATTTCTGCGTGATACTGATTTGACATAATAAGGTGTTTTTGTTTCTTTGATTTGGGCAAAAGTAATTCAAAATAAGGTCCAAAAACCATCTTTTTTCAACATTTTATTAGTGTCAAATTGACACTAATTTAAAGGTGTGGATAAAAGGATGTTCTCAAATTTGAAAGAAGATAAAAAAGTACTTATTTTTACCCTGCGCAAGGCAACCCAATTACTACCACTTACGTTTGAGGAGCGTACCTTAACTAAGAATACAACCTAATGAAAATAAAAAATACCAAACTACTCAGTCTTTCAGGAATATTTTTTCTTGCTTTTCAGTTCTTGAACCTGTCTTCTTTATTTGCTCAAGGCCCAGTCACACTATGCCTTGGTCAAGATGCAACTGTTTGCCCTGGGCAGGCCGTCATTATAAATAACTGTAATACAGGAACCACACCAGGTACAGCAGCGGGCCTTTACCTCAATGCCCCAACCAACGTAACGCTTTCTGATGACGTTTGGTCAGGCACAGTCAATATTGGTTTCCCGTTTAGTTTTTATGGCAACACCTACAGTCAATGTGTAATTGGCTCCAATGGTTTGGTTTCTTTCAACCTCGCTAATGCCGGTGGTTATTGCCCATGGGCTTTAAATGGTGTTGGCACCTTGCCCAACGCAGGATTTGCAGCAGCCAAAAACACCATCATGCTCACCTACCAAGACATCAACCCTTCGTTAGGTGGCCAGATCCAATACCAAACTTTAGGAACAGCTCCTAATCGTAAATTCGTTGTTTTATACAAGAACATTTTGATGTTCAGCTGCACGGCGCAATGTAACTACATGGCTATTGTCATGTATGAAACCTCCAATATTTTCGAATTACATATCGGTAACAAACCAATTTGTAATGGATGGAACGGCGGCTTAGCCATTCAAGGTTCTGAGAACAACATGCCAATGCCTATCGCGCACATCACGCCAGGTCGCAACAACTCCGTTTGGGGCGCCAATCAAGATGGCCGCAGGTTCTTGCCAACCTCACCTACCAACACCGCTTCTTACACGATGTCACAAATTCCTTACGTGATGGTGAACAGCCCTGGTAGCAACTTCGTCTGGGCAAACACAAACGGTCAAACTTTCCCGTACAACAACGGTACGCTCAACGTTAATATCGTTCCTCCCGGAACCACCGGCTACTTTTTGTCTGGCGCTGCTTGCGGAACCAGTATTGGTTCCATTACCCAAGACACCACCTGGATTACCCGCGCCACACCATCCGTAACCACCACCACTATTCCCGACATTTGTACACAAGGTGTGGGAAGCGCCACGGCCAACCCGGGTGCTGGTTCACCAACACCTTGCACTTACACCTGGAACCCTGGTGGTCTTACCGGTAATCCTATCAATAACCTTTTCGCTGGCACCTATACCGTTACGCAAATTGACGGCAACGGTTGTAGCGCAACAGCAACAGCCGTAGTTGGCGATACACCAGCTAGTTTCAGCGCCACCACCACATTAGTGTCTTGCCCAGGCGGCAACGACGGAACTGCCACTGCCAACGTTACTCCAGCAACGGGTGCAATAACCTACACATGGAGCAATGGTCAAAATACCCAAACAGCTACTGGCCTGAGCGCTGGCAACTATTGGTGCTATGCTTCCAACACAACTGGTTGTTCAGACACCATTTATGTAACCATTTCAGAAATTCCTGCAATGGTGCTCAACCCAATTAATGTCGTTGATGCCAATTGCTACACCATTGCCAATGGACAGGCAACTATTGATGTCACATTAGGAACCGCTCCTTACACTTACGACTGGGACATCTCCGCATCTCTTAGCGGTACCGCACTAGACCTCGGGGCAGGAATGCACACTTGTACTGTTACTGATGCCAACGGCTGTGTTCAAACCATTTCAGTAAACATCAACCAACCAAGCCCACTAGACATCACTTTCTTGACCCAAGACACCATGATTTGTTCGGAGTCGAGCATTTTATTATCTGCTATCGGTGCCGGAGGCTCAAGTACTTATACCTATTCTTGGACAGAAAACGGCATTGCAATTGGTAACGGCGGTAGCATTACCGTAGACCCTATCAATTCGGGTACGGTATATTGCGTCACACTCAGCGAAGCATGTGGATCCCCTACCACCACCGAATGCATGACGATCATCTTCCCATTAGAAATCATTCCCGTCATCACAGCTGTAGACAACCAAATCTGTACCCCTGGCGACTTTCAATTACACAATAATTCTACCAACGGGCAAGACATCGCCTCTACTGCCTATCTTTTTTCTAACGGAGACAGCTACACCGTACCCAATCAAGACGACCTCTTCCACACTATAGTTCAACCTGGTGTCTACGACCTCTCTGTTGTCATGACCTCCATTCATGGCTGTATTTACAATGGCTTCTTCGATGATCACATTACAGTTACCGACAACCCAATTGCCAACTTTACCATATCTAAAAATCCTGTAACTTGGTTCGAGACAACCGTTCAAACAAATGATGTATCAATCGGCAATATCGCACAATACAATTGGTCTTCTCCAGGATCCACTAATATTGTAAGTACGGGCTCTAGCGCACTCATCACCTACCCAGAAGGCATCATGGGCACTTACCCAATTATCTTAACGGTTACAACGGTAGACGGCTGCTCTGACTCCATCACCATCGATATCGATGTGGTTTCAGACGTCATCTTCTATGCGCCAACAGCCTTTACCCCTGACGACGACGAACACAACCAAGTTTGGGCTTTCTACCTCGAAGGCATCGACTACGAAAACTTCCACTTAGAAATCTACAACCGTTGGGGCGAAATCATCTGGGAAACCTACGACACCAAAGGCTTCTGGGATGGTTATTACAACGGCGTCAAAGTACAACCTGGCACCTACACTTGGAAAGCATGGTTCAAAGACAAAGACACCGATGGTAAAACTGTAAAAACTGGCATGATTCATGTGATCCGCTAACATATGAGACCAACAACAGCACTATTTATCCTTACCCTCGGTTTTGTTCAATTTTCTTGCGGACAAAACATCAAAGGCTTAGTCAAACAAATTCCGACACAGCTCCCAACTCAAATCCCGAACGGTCAAAAACCAGCGTTAAGTAATGACGAAGTGGTTGCTGGCCTCAGAGAAGCGCTGCAAGTTGGGATCAAAAACTCAGTAGACAAAAGCGCTGCCCTCGATGGTTTTCTAGGCAATCCGCAAATTCGTTTACCGTTTCCGCCAGATGCCTTAAAAGTCAAGGAAAAAGCCTTACAACTAGGCATGAACAGTCAAGTTGAGCAATTTGAAACCACCCTCAACAGAGCCGCTGAAGAAGCCGTTAAAGAAGCCTTACCTATTTTTACACAAGCCATTTTAAACATGAGTGTGCAAGATGGTTTTGCCATTCTAAAAGGCGGTAATGGCGCAGCAACAACTTTCCTCAAAAACCAAACAAGTCAGCAACTCTACAATGCTTTCCTTCCTAAAGTGAAAGAAGCAACGGCAAAGGTGAGCCTTACCGCCAAATGGACCCCACTCATGACCAAATACAACCAAGCCATGACCCTCACCGGCGGTGAAAAAATCAACCCTGATTTAGACGCATTTGTGACCGAGAGAGCTATAGCAGGTTTGTTCCAGTTGGTGCAGCAAGAAGAAGACAAAATCAGACAAAATCCGGCCGCAAGGGTGAGCGATTTATTGATCAAAGTATTCGGCTCTCTCTAAAAATAATTTTCTTCACGACACGTGCCGATGCAATTTCCAGCAACAGAATTGGTTCTTGATGCCCATGGTGCTGTATACCACCTAGGACTTCAACCTGACCAACTCGCAACACGTGTGATTTTAGTTGGCGATCAAGATCGCGTTGCAAAAATTACGCGTTTTTTTGATCAAATTGACAGCCGAGTTCAACACCGAGAATTTGTAAGCCATACCGGTACCTACAAAGGCAAACGCATCACTGTTTTATCTACCGGAATTGGCACCGACAACATTGATATTTGCATGTCAGAACTAGACGCCTTAGTGAATATCGATTTGAATAAAAGAAATCAAAAAGACAGGCAAATCAGTTTAGAGATCGTGCGCATTGGAACTTGCGGAATGCTGCAAGCCGATATGCCCCTACATTCTTTTGTGCTTTCCACACATGCGCTTGGCCTTGACAACATTGCTCATTTTTATCCTATTTCCTTTACTTTAAACGAGCAATTACTCCTCGACGAAATTACAAGCCAGGTCGCCTTTCCCGCTGGCATCACGCCATACTTAAGTGAGGCGCATTCTGATATGATCGACAAACTCGATTCAGCTCGAGTTATAAAAGGCATCACGGTAACGAGTTCTGGCTTTTACGGCCCACAAGGTAGGTCTTTAAGATTGGCAAGTAAAATGCCTGATATCCATCTTGCTCTTGAAAAATTCCAGGACAACGGACAGCAAATTGTCAATTTTGAAATGGAAAGCTCTGCCATATTTGCGCTCGGAAAGGCCTTAGGGCACAAGTGCACCAGCATTTGCCTAGGCGTGGCCAACAGGCCTCAGGAAATTTTTTCTACGGGAATCGACGCTGCAATGGATGAGCTCATTACCTACGTATTGGAGCGCATCTAGCTTTTGAATTTACTTCAGAAATTTATCTAAGGTAATATGTAGGTTCAGGCCGCGCAGTTCTGCTCCGCTTGCAACCACCACCCCATTGCCATTGAGTAAGAATGCATTGGGTATTGTAGCTACTTGGTAATTGGCAGAAGCTAAACCTTCTGCGTCTAGGACATGGTTTTTCCAGATGAGTTTATCTGCTATGATCGCTTGTCTCCAAGCTTCTTGATCGCGGTCCAGGGATACACTGAAAACTTCAAAGCCTTTACCACTTGTAAATTCCTTTTGACGGTATTTATGATAAGCCTCAACGACATTCGGACTTTCTTTGCGACACGGACCACACCAAGACGCCCAGAAGTCTACCAAGACCATTTTGCCACGCAAACTCGAAAGCTTGAGTGTTTTGCCTTTTGGTGACAACAAGGAAATTTCAGGCGCGGTAGCGTCTGGCGGCAGTGCTGCGCTTGTTTCTTGTCTGAAACAAAGTGCGTAGCAGGCAAATGCAGCTACAAGTGCTATGATGAGCAGACTTGACTTTCTCATCCGATTCTTCTGATGTCTGCGCCGATGTTATTGAGGCGGTATTCGATGTCTTGGTACCCGCGGTCAATTTGTTCGATGTTGTGAATGACACTTTTTCCTTTAGCGGAAAGTGCGGCAATTAACAAAGAAACACCCGCACGAATATCTGGAGAGGTCATTTCGATACCTTTGAGGTCGTGTTCGCGGTTCAGGCCAATGACGGTAGCGCGGTGCGGATCGCAGAGGATGATTTGCGCACCCATATCAATGAGTTTGTCGACAAAGAAGAGTCTGGATTCAAACATTTTTTGATGAATGAGCACAGAACCTTTGGCTTGGGTAGCCACGACGAGAATGATTGATAATAAGTCTGGCGTAAAACCTGGCCATGGTGCATCGTAGATGGTCATGATAGAGCCATCTATGAAGGTTTCGATTTCGTATTTTTCTTGTGCAGGAATGAAGATGTCATCGCCACGGCGCTCGAGCTTGATACCCAAACGACGGAAAACATTAGGGATGACACCGAGGTTCTCCCAGGAAACATCTTTAATGGTGATTTCGGATTGTGTCATGGCAGCAAGGCCAATGAAACTTCCAATTTCGATCATGTCGGGTAAAATGCGGTGAAAACAACCACCTAGGGACTTCACCCCTTGGATTTTAAGCATATTGGAGCCAATTCCGGTGATTTGCGCACCCATAGAGTTGAGCATTTTACAAAGCTGCTGAATGTATGGCTCACATGCAGCGTTGTAGAAGGTGGTTTCACCCTCAGCCATCACGGCTGCCATTAAGATATTGGCTGTTCCGGTAACAGATGCTTCGTCTAGGTGAATGTAGGTGCCTTTAAGCTCGGCGGCTTCTACGGAATAGAAATGTTCGCCGGCGTCGTAGTTGAACTTAGCGCCTAGCAAGGCAAAACCCTCAAAGTGGGTATCGAGTCGGCGGCGACCAATTTTGTCTCCACCTGGTTTTGGTATAAACCCACGGCCATAACGCGCCAATAAAGGCCCGACAATCATGATGGAGCCGCGCAATGAAGAAGCTCTTTTTTTGAAGTCTTCGGTTTCGAGGTAAGCTAAGTCAATTTCTTTGGCCTGAAAAATATAAGTGCCTTTTTCGACCTTCTCAACCTTCACACCCATAGTTTGCAACAAAGCGATGAGCTTATTGACGTCAACGATATCTGGAATGTTAGAAATCGTAACTTTTTCTGGAGTGAGAAGTGGTGCACAAAGCACTTGTAATGCTTCGTTTTTTGCGCCTTGCGGGATTATTTCACCTTTGAGTGGCTTACCACCGTAAATTTCAAAAGAAGCCATGCCTTATTTTTTGATGAATTTTTTCTTTTTGTATTTGTTGTTGTTATTTTTTTGCTTGTTCAAGCGCATATTTTTTTGCTGATTTTGACCTATACCCATGGTTTTGAGCAGGGTATTGGTATGCACTAAATCGTCAGGATTTTCTAGAACAAGCTCTCCTTTGGAGAGTTCTTTGAGTTGTTGAGCAATGACGTGGTTCTCGACGGTATCGTTGTTGTAGGCCAAGAATTGTTTTTTCATGAAGTTGGCCATTGTGGTCTTGAGGAATTCTTTTTCCTCTGGTACAACGACCTCTTTTGCCGCCTCTAAAATGGTTTGTGTGTATTTGCCGTAATGACCGTAGCGGATTTTGCTAGACGGATACACCATGCGTTGCGGTTTCTCACTGAGCACCTCTGGCTTTGGTTTGTCGTAGGGAGAATCGACGTCGAACTCAAAATTAGACATTACAAATAAGTGTGTCCAGAGTTTGTGACGGTAGTCTTCTACGTCGCGTAAATGCGGATTGAGTTGCCCCATTACCTCGATGATGGCCTGAGCAGCACGGTTGCGCTCGGCACGATCGGTGAGTTCCATGGCATGCGCAATCATGTTTTGAACATTTCTACCGTATTCTGGTAAAATTAACGGACCACGCGTGGTATTGTATTCCATGTTTAGTTTTCTAAGTGAGCGCCCAAGGCGTTGTCGTAAATGTCTTTTGCTTCGGCAATAAAGCCATAATGTTGTTCGTCAATTTGAAGTTTACCTTTGGTCACATGGCCTAAAAGGGTAATATTGACGCCGGTAGCCACCATGTATTCGACGAAGTCTTCGACGTTTTCTTCGGTTACTGTTACCACAACACGACCTTGGCCTTCGCCAAATAAGAAGGCATCTAAGCGGATATCGGCATCGCTGACGATGTCAAAACCTAAACCTCTAGGCATCGACATTTCGATGAGGGAAACATACAAACCGCCATCAGCTACGTCGTGAACAGCGTTTACGTGATTTTCGGCAATAAGGCCTTTGACAGCCTGTTGCATTTGAAATTCTTTCTCGAGGTCAAAATACGGAGCAGGTGATGCTTTGACACCGTGGTAAGTAGCAAGGTATTCTGAAGAGGAGATGTCTTCGGTGTAGTCGCCGATGAGGAAAATAACGTCGCCTTTTTGTTTGAAATCGAGGGTCATGACCTTGTCTTTGTCTGGGACAATACCGATCATGCCAATGGTTGGTGTCGGGAAAACAGGTACTTCTTTACCATTCATGACCGTTTGGTTATAGAACGATACATTCCCCCCTGTTACTGGTGTTTCGAATTTCAGACAAGCTGCAGACATTCCTTTGATGGCGCCAACAAACTGCCAGTAGGACTCTGGGTTGTACGGGTTGCCGAAATTGAGACAATTGGTAATGGCACTTGGATTTCCGCCTGCGCAGGTGATGTTGCGCGCTGCTTCTGAAACGGCGATCATGGTGCCAATTTCTGGATCGGCGTTGACATAGCGCGAATTGCAGTCGACGGTCATGGCGAGGGCCTTATTGGTGCCTTTGATATTGACTACGCCTGCATCTGAAGGGCGGTTGGTAGTCATGTTGCGGGTGCCCACCATAGAATCGTATTGTTCGTAGACCCAACGCTTAGAGGCGATATTTGGCAAAGCTAACATGGCGTCGGCAACCGCTTTGAGGTCGGTTGGCTCTGCAACTTGCGAAATATGGAATTTCTTGTATTCTTGGTAATAGGCAGGCTCGGTGTATTCGCGCTTGTATTGTGGCGCGCCTCCTCCTAATACGAGTGACTCAGCAGGGACGTCTCCGACCAAAGCGCCATCCATGTAATAGCGGATGCGACCGGTGTCGGTAACGTGACCGATTTCTTCGGCGTGGAGGTCCCACTTATCGAAGATGTCTTTAACGACTTGTTCTTTGCCTTTTTGAACCACCACGAGCATGCGCTCTTGAGATTCTGACAAAAGGATTTCGTAAGGAAGCATGTTTTCTTGGCGGGTTGGTACGCGGTCGAGGTAGATTTCCATACCGACGTTGCCCGCTGCGCTCATTTCGCAGGTTGAACAGGTAATACCTGCTGCACCCATGTCTTGCATACCAACAATGGCGTCGGTAGTAGAGAGCTCCATGGTAGCTTCTAAAAGAAGTTTTTCCATGAAAGGATCGCCAACTTGAACCGATGGGAGGTCGTTGGCGGATTCTTCGGTGATGTCTTTGGAGGCAAATGCAGCACCAGCGATGCCGTCTTTACCTGTGGCAGAACCGACAATAAACACAGGATTGCCCGGGCCTTTTGCAGTTGCTGAAATGATTTTTTTGGTGTCGATGATGCCCGCAGAGAAAGCATTGACCAACGGATTGGTGTTGTAGGATTCGTCGAAGAAAACTTCACCGCCAACGATTGGAATGCCAAAAGCGTTGCCGTAGTCGCCGATGCCTTTAGTAACACCTTTGACCAACCATTTGGTGCGTGCTTCTTCGATGTTGCCAAAACGCAAAGAGTTGAGCTGTGCAATTGGACGCGCACCCATAGTAAAGATATCGCGGTTGATGCCCCCTACCCCAGTTGCTGCGCCTTGGTAAGGCTCTAGCGCACTTGGGTGGTTGTGAGATTCGATTTTAAATACGCAACCCAAGCCGTCGCCGATATCGACCAAACCGGCGTTTTCTTCACCGGCCTTCACCAACATGTGCGGACCGTCTTTGGGCAGCGTTTTGAGCCAAAGAATGGAATTTTTATAAGAGCAGTGCTCACTCCACATTACGGAATAAACGGCTGTTTCAGTAAAATTTGGAGTGCGACCAAGGATTTCTTTGACATGTTCAAATTCGTCGGCGCGGAGGCCTAAATCGATGGCTTGTTCTAGCGTAGCTTCTTTTTGATGATTGGTTTCCATACAGTATTGAGAATTCAGAGACAAAAGTAACGATTAATCGGATAGCATCTTTCAAATTTTCGCCTTAAATTTGTCACTTAAAACTTTCAAAAAATGAGTTACGACATCATTGTTGTGGGTAGCGGCCCAGGCGGATACGTCACCGCCATTCGCGCCTCTCAGTTAGGCCTTAAAACTGCAATTGTAGAAAAAGAATCTTTAGGCGGAGTTTGCCTCAATTGGGGCTGTATCCCAACAAAAGCACTCATCAAGAGCGCCAATGTTTACGAATACCTCCAACACGCCGCAGACTACGGCATCAACGTCAAAGAAAGCAGTGCAGACTTCGGCGCCATGATCAAACGCAGCCGCGATGTAGCCAACGGCATGTCTAACGGCATCCAATTCTTAATGAAGAAAAACAAAATCGATGTCCTCAAAGGCAACGGTGTCATTAAAGCAGGCAAAGCTGTAGAAGTTACAGACGAAAGCGGCAACAAAACTACCTATACCGCAGCCAAAGGCGTTATTATCGCAACAGGCTCGCGCTCACGTCAACTCCCTAACCTACCACAAGACGGCACCAAAATCATTGGATACCGCCAAGCCATGACCCTCCCTACCCAACCTAAAAAATTAGTAGTTGTAGGTTCAGGTGCCATCGGTGTTGAGTTTGCTTATTTCTATAATGCAATCGGTACGGAAGTTACCATTGTTGAATACCTTCCTAACATCGTTCCTGTCGAAGACGAAGACGTTTCCAAACAACTCGAAAAATCCTTCAAAAAGGCGGGCATCAACATCCTTACCAATGCTTCTGTCGAATCTGTCGACACTAGCGGTAGCGGTTGTGTAGTGAGCATCAAAACAGCCAAAGGCGAAGAAAAAATCGAATGCGATGTCGTGCTTTCAGCAGCTGGCGTTGTTACCAACATCGAAAACATCGGCCTAGAAGAACTCGGAATAGTCGTAGACAAAGGCCGCATTTTGGTCAATGACTACTACCAAACCAACTTGCCAGGCTATTACGCTATTGGCGATGTAGTGCCAGGCCCAGCATTGGCTCACGTCGCTTCGGCAGAAGGCATCATTTGCGTCGAAAAAATCGCAGGACACCACCCAGAGCCACTCAACTACGGCAATATCCCAGGTTGTACCTACTGCTCACCAGAGGTGGCAAGTGTCGGCATGACCGAAAAAGCAGCCAAAGAAGCTGGCTACGAAATCAAAGTGGGCAAATTCCCTTTCTCTGCATCAGGTAAAGCAAGTGCTGCCGGTGCCAAAGACGGTTTTGTCAAACTCATTTTCGACGCCAAATACGGCGAACTCCTCGGTGGCCACATGATCGGCGCCAACGTTACCGAAATGGTCGCAGAACTCGTTGCCGTTCGCAAATTAGAAACAACCGGCGAAGAACTCATCAAAACAGTTCACCCGCACCCAACTATGTCTGAAGCCATCATGGAAGCCGCAGCAGCAGCCTACGGCGAAGTGATCCACTTGTAAGATCTAATTTCTTAATGAAATGAAAAAGCGCCCTTGTGGCGCTTTTTTTTGTGCTGCTATTTTCCTAATTTGTAACCAATCAATAAACGCGACTTTATTTAGCATAAGCCTAAAATCAGAAAGATGCGTTTGACTCTCCTCATCCTACTCGCCCTCCATTCAGATTTATTAACTGCTCAAAAATTTGCACTCATCGAAAATAAAGGTGAAAATGCAGCATATTTTGATTACAGTAATCCAAATTCTTTTGTCGGTGTTTTGATGAACAACATCGATTACATCCCTAACCTAGTAGATCAAAATGGCTACGAAGGCGTTTATGATGATTTCATGCTTACGCAATTGGGCGTTTGCTCAGAACAAATGCTTTCGTTAACGACATCCGAAAGAATTTCGCTCCACGAGCCACAAACCAACGAAGAAATTATATGCATCAAAACAACACAGTCCTTAGATGCTTTTTTAGACTCTGTGAAGGACATCCCAATTTACCAAGATCTTTTGCTCTTTGATAAACAAAGCTTACAACTTTATTGGGATAACAGTTGTGAAAACTGTGCGCTGCGTATTTTCTCTAAATTTTATTTTGACATAAGGAATACCGATGCATTGTTAATTGAGGATCGAGAAAATGAAAGATGGATTCATTTGATTGGACAATTAAAAGACGGCAGACACCTGATTACCTTATCTCTGCGCGCCGAGCAATTAAAAGACAATGACTGCTTCAGGTTTTTGCATTTTGTGAATGCTGATGCGGGTACAGCGCTACATAAAGAATTAAAAAAACAAGCATTGTATCAGAGCGAATCTGAGATTTGCAGGGCCTGGCTACAAGGCAAATCGGAATACTACTACTTTTCAACGGTGCTCACTACATTTGATCAAATCAATGAGCCTTATTGCTGGAACTACACTACATCAAGTGGGGTGCAACTTGTTGGCGTAACGAATTCTGAATCTATTGGTCATTTGCAACAAACAATTGAGCAAGATTCCCTGACCACAGAACTTCAACTTGAACAGCAACGAGGCGATCTCTTTTACCTTTATTCCATTGAAACAGAAGACACCGTATATATCGTCAAAACAAACACGGATTTCGCAACAGCCTACCAAAACTACACGCAATACCCAGATTTTACGAATTATCTATATTCAGATAGCACATGGCTCGATAGCTGGTGGCAAACAGCTCATTTAGGTGATACCTTAAGGGGAATGCCACAAGTTGTAACCTATTGGAAAGAAGGACCACCAGTGCAAGCTGCATTTTATTACAAAATAGGCACAGACCTTTATAATGTACCTAAGGCATATGTTACAGACCTTTTATTCTATACCATTCAGGATACACAAAAAGAGATTTTCCTAAGTTACAATTACCAAATGGCACGAGACTACGAAGAATTTAGTGGTGCTATGTTGAAAACCATCAATCAGGATATTGAACGCCTCGAAAAATATTTAAATCCTGAAATAACCTGGAATAGTGTTACAGAACAACCAACCAAAAAAATGTCCTTAAACCGGATTCAAAAAAATCTTCAACTTATTCATCCAATCCTTCAATACTAAAGCCATGAAAAACTATCTCAAACTGCTATTTATCCTCATGAATTGTCATCTTGGATTTGCTCAAACAGGCAATATTACACAACCAGAAATGCAAATTTTATATCGGGGCTACGATAATAAAATCATTCCCAATATTCCCTGCGGACAAACCTTAGACCTCATTATTGAGGGGGCTTCAGCTCAAAAAACAACTTGGACAGATATGCACGGACAAACCCAAGTAGGATTCAATCTACGCGTCAATGGCACAGTGCGCAACGTTGTCGTCAAAATGAATGGCCTCGATGAAAAGGGCAACATTGCATCCACCTCTATTCAGACATTTCATGTGAAAGCTTTTCCGGCTGCTCAGCTCCAAAACGATCGGATCTCTAAATCAAGTGGCATGCGCGCTAGTGTTGGTCTCGGGCCAGATTGCCCTTTTACCGGTGTTTCGTTCGAGGTCGTCGGCGGAACAATCGCAATCGGAGATGAAGAGTACTGCTTTTCTGGCGCTGTTATACCTGCCGCCAGTTTACAGAAAGTTAAAATCGGAAAAAAAGTTGTTGTGAATGTAAACTACCGCAGAACGAGCCCTACTGATACGGCCATTTGTACTTGCAGTGGTGTTTTGGAAGTTGGGCCTTAAAGCCCTATAGCTTCGTAAATGTAATCGAAAGTGGAGAGGATGACTGGCTGGCCGTCGACAACCGCGATGTTGTGCTCGAAGTGGGCACTTGGCAGGCGGTCGGCGGTGACGATGGTCCATTTGTCGTCGAGGGTTTCGACTTTTTCGGTGCCCATGTTGATC
>CANHBA010000030.1 GCA_947458985.1 Flavobacteriales bacterium | reverse complement strand
TCTAAGACAATTTTTTGGGCTTTGTCAAAAGCAATATAGACGCTATCTGAAAGTTCAAATAAGGCGCGGTCATTGGCGTGTAGGGTTCCAAAAATATAGGATTTAACCGCAGAATTCGGGCTTGAAATTTCCCAAAGTAGTTCTTTATCGAGCTCAAGCTGTTGTGCATGGCCGAAAGTGGAGCAGAAAAATGCAAGAAAAAAGAGAGCCGTACGCATGTATTCAAAGTTAATCAAATAAAAATACGTTGAATGTGTTTTTCGGTGTAGGCATAGGCTAAATAAGCTAAAGAGGGCAACTCTTTGGTCAGGATAAGCGGAGATTTTCTACCCAAAGCAATTTTGCCGTGGGTGTCTTGAAGCTCGACGGCTGCCGCTGCATTGATGGTGAGGGCGTTAATGGCTGCTTCGGGTGTCATTTTCATTTTGATACAAGCCAAAGAAAGTACGTGCATGAGGTCGTAACTTGGCGATGAACCTGGATTGAAATCGCTGGCCAGGGCAACAACTGCGCCTGCATCTATTAGGCGGTTAGCGGCGCCAAATGGAATCGATAAAAAGTGTGAACAACCCGGGAGTAAAGTGGCCACACAATTGCTTTTGGCGAGTGCAGCTAAGTCATTTTGGTCGAGTTCTTCGAGGTGATCTACGGAAACTGCACCTTTTGCAATGGCTGCGGGCACGCCGCCTAATACCGAGAACTGATTGACATGTACTTTAGGCTTGAGCCCGTATTTAGCACCGGCGTCTAAAATTTGCTCCATTTCAGCTGTAGTGAAATAATTGCGTTCGCAAAACACATCGATGTAATCGGCTAGGTTTTCTTCGGCAATTACGGGTAGTATGTCATTGATCAAGAGATCAATATATGCAACCCGGTTTGCTTTGAAATCGGTAGGTATCGCATGCGCACCTAAAAATGTAGCTTTGATTTGGATAGGCGAGGTTTGCTTGAGTTTTTGAATGACGCGCAACATTTTGAGTTCGCCTTCTACACTTAAGCCATAGCCAGACTTGATTTCAAGTGCACCCGTACCGGCTTCAATGATCTTTTGGATCCGTTCAAAAGCTGCGTCATAAAGCGCCTCTTCTGACATTTCGTTGAGTTTTTTGGCTGAATTGAGAATGCCGCCACCTTTTGCTGCAATTTCTTCATAGCTCAGGCCATGAATACGGTCTACAAATTCTTCTTCGCGACTTGCGGCAAACACTGTGTGGGTATGGGAGTCAATAAAGGCAGGCAGCACATAGCAGTTACTAGCGTCGATCACTTCCACCTCGCGCCAATCGGTTATGCCCGGCCATTCGTTCATGGGTCCATAGGCAATTACTTCGTTGTCTTCTAAAGCGAGGTAAGCATTTTCAATCATTGCCAACTGGCTCATTTGAGCACCTCTAAGTACTGTAGGGAGGTCTTCTCCTGCTTGGATAAGCCCTTTTATATTCTTAATAAATTGTCTGCGCATACGTATTTTCACGGTAAAGATAAGACCAATTTAGGCTTATTTTCGCTCTTATGATGGAAAGTAATGCAGACATGAAACACGACGTGTTGGGTAAATGGGGCGAGGCCTATGCCTTACAATACCTCTTGGGAATTGGTTATGGTCTCCAAGCACGCAATTATAAATTCAATAGGATGGAGATCGATTTAGTCATGACCAACGGACAAAATTTAGTGATTGTGGAGGTCAAGACGCGCCATAGTGCCGAGCTCGGGGAGCCCTGGCGCGCCGTTAATTTAGCTAAGCAAAAGCAAATAATTCGGGTGGCCAACTATTATACCAAAGCAGTTGAATGGCCACATGAAGTGCGTTTCGACGTCGTGTCAATTGTACACAATAGCAACCATACAGACCTCACGCATATTATAGATGCGTTTAGCCCCAAACCTTGAGTCTAGATGTGCAGTGCGCGGTCAGCGGTGGCAGCAAGTGCCGCTTCTTTGACAGCTTCTGAATAGGTTGGGTGTCCGTGGCAAATGCGCGCGATGTCTTCGGCAGATGCGCGGTATTCCATGGCGGTTACGGCTTCCATAATGAGGTCAGCAGCACGTGGTGCAATCATGTGTACACCTAAGATTTCATCGGTTTGGGCATCGGCCAAAATTTTAACAAAACCACTCGTGTCCATGCTTGCGCGCGCACGTCCTAAAGCTTTGATCGGGAAAGACCCCGCTTTGTAGGCGCGTCCTGCGGCTTTGAGTTCTTCTTCAGTTTGCCCAACTGCAGCAATTTCTGGCCATGTGTAAACCACACCAGGAATTAAGTTGTAGTTAATGTGTGGTTGTTGACCTGCAATTTGCTCTGCCACAAAAACACCTTCTTCTTCAGCTTTGTGAGCGAGCATTGCGCCGCGAACGACATCTCCGATGGCATAAATGTGTGGTGCAGCAGTTTGCAAGTGTTCATTGACTTCTACTTGACCTCGCTGATTGATTTGCAAGCCAGCTTTGTCTAGGTTGAGGCCTTCTGTAAAGGCTTTGCGCCCTACTGCAACGAGGCAGTAGTCTGCTTCTAGTGTCACTTGTTCGCCTTTTTTGTTTTCGGCAGTGAGTACAACTTGTTTGCCGTTGTTCACCACACCGAGCACTTTATGCTCCATGTGGAATTTAAATCCTTCTTTTTTCAGGATTTTAGTAAATTCTTTGCCAATTCCGGCGTCCATAGTTGGTAAAATGCTAGGCGCAAACTCAACAACTTCAACGGTAGCACCCAAACGCGCGTATACTGAGCCTAGTTCAAGGCCAATGACACCTCCGCCGATGACCAACATTTTTTTAGGGATTTCGCTGAGGTTGAGGGCTTCTGTTGAGGTAATGATGCGTTTTTTGTCTGGTTCCATGCCTGGAAAGTAGTTGGGCTTGCTTCCGGTGGCAATGATGATGTTTTTGCCGCTCAGTTGGGTGGTCTGCTCTCCTTTGACTTCTACAGTGTGTGCGTCAATAAAGCTACCCACACCGTGGTAAACAGTAATTTTATTTTTGTCCATGAGGTATTTGACCCCTGCACAAGTTTGCGAGACCACTTCGTTTTTTCTAGCGATCATTTGAGCAAGGTTGGCTTTGAGTCCTTTTACTTCGATACCATGAGCAGAAAAATTGTGTTGCGCATTGTAAAAATGTTCAGAAGAATCGAGTAGGGCTTTGGAAGGAATACAGCCAACATTGAGGCAAGTTCCGCCTAAAGTATTGTATTTTTCTATCAAAGCTGTTTTCAGGCCGAGTTGCGCACAACGCAAAGCAGAAACGTATCCGCCCGGACCTGAACCAATTACTACCACATCAAAAGTTTCCATCGCTACAATTTTTTTACAAATTTACAGTTTGTGAACGAACAACCAAAGCCTTAATTTTGCGTTGTATCACTGTGAATCAATTTAAGTCATTCTTCTTTTCACTCTTCTTCCTGCTGAGCGGGTGGTTGCATGCTTCGCACATTATCGGTGGCGACATCTACTATAATTACCTTGGCAACAATCAATACCGGTTTTTTATTACCCTATACCGCGATTGCGCATCATCTGGTGCTCAGTACGATAACCCTTTATATCTTTCGGTTTTTACCCAAGGAAATATTCATAGCCAAACGGTACAAGTACCTTTTCCAGGCTCGGTAATTTTGCCCATTAATTTCAATAATCCGTGTGCTACTCAACCCTCCGGAATTTGTGTAGAGCGTGCCATTTATCAGGTAGTTTTGACGCTGCCGCCTATCCCTGGAGGCTATACAGTTTCTTACCAGCGTTGTTGTAGGGGGCCAAATATCACCAATTTACAGTTCCCCGACGACACCGGACTTACGCTAGTCGCGCAAATTCCTGGCTCAAATACAGGTGCAAGTAACAACAGTAGTCCGCGCTTTACCAATTATCCTCCCGTATTGCTGTGCAACAATGATCAGTTGGTATTTGATCACGCGGCCACTGACCCCGATGGTGATCAGTTGGTTTATTCCTTGGTGACACCTTATGCAGGTGCAAACTCAGGCAATCCGCAGCCGTTACAAATGCCACCGCCGCCTTATTTTCCGGTGACGTGGCAACCCAATTTTAATGCACCGGTACCTTTAGGCCCAGGATCTTCGACCATTATACATCCGAGTACAGGCCTTTTAACAGTTAATCCAAATTTAATCGGCCTTTTTGTGGTGGGGGTGCGGGTGCAAGAATACCGCAATGGGCAGCTCATCGGCGAAACCGTCCGCGATTTCTTATTTCGTGTTTTTGACTGCAATATCCAATTGGCGGCTATCTTGCCTCAGCAAACACAGTTGCCTAATTTCAGCGGCTATTGTTCGGGCCTAAACGTTCAGTTTGACAACCAATCTTTTGGCGGCACCAATTATATCTGGAACTTTGGTGTGCCAGGTACAAATGCAGACGTCAGTAACCTTTATGAGCCCACATATACTTATCCAAGTTCAGGTACATATACCGCTCAACTCATTGTCAATCCTGGGCAAAACTGTACAGATACCGCTTACATCGAAATTATTGTCAATGAACCTCTAGACCTGGAATGGCAGGCGCAAGATTCCTTGTGTTTAACAGATAATCTCTTCGATTTTACAGCGTTGGTTTCGGACCCGAGCGCTACACTTTCTTGGTCTTTGCCTCCAAGCGCTTCAATCGTGCAGGCAAATGGCTTAATGGTGCCAAATGTGGTGTTTGATACCGCGGGTTTTCACCCTGTTTTGTTGGAGGCCACCACGGCTTACTGCCAGCAGACATTTTTAGATTCTGTTTTTATTTTTGGCGAGCCAACTGCCGCTATTCTTGTCCCGCCTCAGGTAGAGTGCTTGGGTTATACCATCCAATTTGGTAACAATTCTCAAAATAGCATGCTTTACAATTGGGATTTCGGCAATGGGCAGAATAGCACGCTAGCCTTACCCTCCACCACCTTCCCTGGGCCTGGTACATACCCAGTAACCCTCATAGCAGGTTCTTCGCCAAATTGTTTGGATACAACAATTGTCAGCGTTCCTATTGGAGAGCCTATTCTGCTAAACATGACGAACACTGATTCGCTTTGTATAGATGATTTTTTCAGCTTTGACGCACAGGTTTCTGGGCCAATTGGGACCACCTATTGGTGGGAATTCGGTCCGAATGCAAGTCCGGCGAATAGTACCCAATTGACTGGAAACAATGTGTTGTTTAATCAAAACGGTAACCAACAGGTTTTACTCATAGGTCAGAATCCGTTATGCCATGACACACTCGTCGAAATTGTCAGGGTTTTTGGTCATCCGAGTATCAATTTTATGTTCCTCAATTCACTGCAATGTGCACCATCTCAAGCGCAGTTTGTGAATTTGAGCCAAAGTGAAGTTCCTACCACCTATTTATGGAATTTAGGCGACGGCACGCAAGTTCAAGCCACAAATGTATTGCATACCTATAGCCAACCAGGAAGTTACACCGTAACACTCACACTTATTGAACAATTTGGTTGTTTGGATACGCTTTTCATGGCGCAGCAAGATGTCGTAACAGTGCATCCTTCGCCTCAGGCGGGCTTTACGATCAGCCCAGAAAAGGTTGATGTTTGCCAAAATGAGGCTGTATTCACCGATTTGTCAGTAGATGCCGTTACCTATCAGTATTTTGTAGAAGATGCTGCTTTTCAATACAATACGGCCAATTTTGTTCATGAGTATCAATCTGGGGGCACAGATTATCCGTATCAGGTAGTTGCCAATGCGTTTGGTTGTACAGATACTGCCTATTCCAGTATAGAAGTTGAGCCGTTTAGTATTTATGCACCAAATAGCTTTATTCCAGATGGCAATGGCCGCAATGAAATTTTTAAAGTAGTCACTGCATTCGAGGTGAGTGATTGGTCTTTAGAAATTTTCAACCGTTGGGGTGAACGCGTGTTTGTGAGTCAAAATGCAAACGAAGGTTGGGACGGCACCTACAACGGGTTTGATTGTCAAGATGGTTTGTATAACTACGTACTTAAATTCAGGCCTTGTCATGAACCGTATATTCGCAGGCAGCGCGAGGGTGTTGTGCATTTATTGCGCTAAACGCAATTAGGAAGACCGCAAGACGAAATTCTGACCTAAATAAACTTTCCGAACTTGTTCGTCTGCTGCTAATTCTTTGGCAGTACCCGATTTCAAGATTTTTCCTTCAAAAAGCAAGTAAGCTCTGTCGGTGATAGAAAGTGTTTCTTGAACGTTGTGGTCGGTAATTAAGATGCCGATGTTGCGTTTTTTGAGATCTGATATAATGGCTTGGATATCTTCTACGGCAATTGGGTCAACTCCTGCAAAAGGTTCGTCTAGGAGCACAAATTTTGGATCAGTAGCCAACGCACGTGCGATTTCAGTGCGTCGTTTTTCACCGCCGGAAAGACGGTCACCGAGGTTTTTGCGGACATGACCTAAATTGAATTCTTCTAATAGACTTTCTAACTTGGCTTCGCGATCTGCTTTGTTGAGAGGTCCCATTTCGAGTATGGCCATAATGTTGTCTTCTACGCTCAATTTGCGAAAAACAGATACTTCTTGGGGTAAGTAACCTAGGCCAAGTTGGGCGCGCTTATACATCGGAAATTTGGTGATGTCGGTGTCGTCTAAAAATACGTTGCCGCTGTCGGGTTTAACCAATCCTACCATCATGTAGAAAGAGGTGGTCTTGCCAGCGCCATTTGGCCCAAGCAAACCGACGATTTCTCCTTGATTTACTTCGACACTTACGCCATTCACTACAGCGCGTCCGCGGTAAGATTTACAGATGTCGGTGGTGCTGAGTTTCACAAATCGAAATTACTAAAAATTTAGTGAGTAGCGGGCTTTGATCCCAAAAGGACTAGAGCCAGGTATTTGATGGGTAGCACGGTACAAGAAATCAATCCTGATTACTTTGAAAATGTTTTCAATGCCAATACCAACCTCCACATATGGCACTCCGTTAAATGGCCTCACGAAGTCTGGAATTAACAAGGCTTGATTGTGCTTAGGGGAAAGGCTGCCTAACATGATGCGTTCGGTGGTGATCAGCCTAATTTTGCTTGCCTTCAGCAATGGAATACGATCGAAAAACAGACCCTCCCAACGGTTTTCTGCAAAACCAATCACATAGCGGTCACTGATGAATTCAATAAAATTCACCATGTTAAAGGTGCTGTTCAGTAGCCACAAAGACTGATTTCCTTCGTGTACTTTTAACAGTGGGTAGGCTGCCGTTCCGTTGATATAACCCAGGGTAAAACCGTAGCGCATTCTGCCGAGTACGCCTAGTTGCGTATTGTGCTCAAATTGGAACTCATATTTTTGATAGCGGTAGTTGCTTCTTAAAATATCCTTGAAGCCAAAGATTCCTTGAAAAGACAAGATGGGGTAGGGCGAACGCAGCGCCGTTCGATCGAAAGATCCGGAAAGGAATTCTTCGTCTTTGGTCCAGCGGATGCGTGTGGTGAGTTCGGTTGCGGTGAGTTGAGAAACTTGAATGGTATCGAATCCGCTAACTTGTTGATAGGTGGCTAAGCCAAGAGGCGTGTAGTTTTTCCATTCAAGGGCTCCGTAAAGGATGAGGTCTTTTTTGACGTCTTTTTCTAGACTCACCCCGGTTTTTTGCACAAATGTGAGTTTGTCGAAGGGTGCTGTACTTAGAAACGTGACAAACGAGGTGCCCATGGATGCAGCTGTTGGTGCTTGCCCAATTTGCTCGATGTCGTAGTTGTAATAGGCGGTCAGCATGCCGCGTTTTTGAGGGGTAATATTGTAGCGCAGTTTTAAGTTGTATTTGAAGCGTTCATCGCCAAATCCATAGGCAAGTCGCCCACCGAGCTCTAGTCTTTTAGAGAACTCATTGGAGGTGCGCAGGGCTAAGGCTACTCTTAAATTTTCAACTGGGTTAGCGCTCACTAATGAGGCGACAGATCCGAGTTCAATTTTGTGTATCGGCCAATAGCCAGTACTCGCCAAGTAGGTGAGCTTGCGCATGTTTTGATAAAAAGGTTGCGCCTCAAGTGAGTCTACCATTTCTTGGATGCGGAGTTCTTTTTCGTTTAATGTCACAGGTCTAAGAGCAGCCCATTCTTGTTCGCTGCGTTCTTTGGCGTTGTTGAGCACATCTACTGTATTTGTTGAGCGATAGAATGCTTCCGGCTTGGGCTCGTTGATGATAAAATTGCTGCGCTGGCTATACTTGCGCCCAACAAGCCCTAAAAATTTGGACTTTTCTGTTATTTTGAAGGAAAGCACCATCCTTTCAGAAGTGAGCATCCAAATTTCCTTTTGTACTTGCTCAAAGGTGTGTTCAAAGTAAAACTCTTGAATATAATTGAGATTTGCACCAGGCGCAATATTGGCCTCAAATCTTTTGATTGCGTAGGTGGTGTCGTGCACCCACATGTGTCCTTCAAAAACGAGGTCACCGGTTCTCTTCGGAACAAATCGCAGTTTGTAACACCAATCGGTGCCGATAAACGTGGAGTCGTCGAGGTAAAATTGATAATAACTGCGGGCAAAAGGCGCTAAAGGGCTAATAAATGATTTGTTAAATAAATCATAGATGTTGTCATAAATATTGAGCTCAAGGGCCATGTCGCCCAGAAATTGCGTCATCTGCATGTTGTCTACCCCAGTAATATGGGTGGCCTGCACTTCTTCCTTCTTCAGTTTGGGATCTTTGAGGTAGTAGAAGTCCGAAACACTTTCAGATAATATAACGGGCAATAATGATTTCTCAGTGGAGTCGGTTTGAAGGTAATTTTTGACAATAGATAATCTGTCAACGAGCGGATTATTGATGAGTCCGGAATCTAGGTTGGAAGCATCGAGTTGGATTTTATTGTATAGATGGTATTGATAAGCACTAAGCTTTTCTTTGTTGTTCACATCTTTATATTGGATGATGCGTCTGTGCAATTGTGCTCCACGTGTTTCAAGCGGCGCTTTTAAGAAGATTTCAGCAATTTCTTTGTCTTGGATTTGCATCTTGACCTCCAAAACTTGGCTCTGGTCTTTTTTAATTTTAACCCTTTGCGTTTGATAACCGAGTAGTCTGAAAACGAGCGTATCGGTAGGGTAGTAGGTGCTGATGCTGAACTGACCAAGTGAGTCGGATTTAGTTCCAATTTTGCTATCCAAGAATTGAATTTGCACGAAACTCAGTGGCTCTCCTTTTTTGTCAGTTACTGTTCCTGTAATATTGGTTTGCTGGGCCCACAAGGCTAAAAAGCAACAATTGAACAGTAAAAAACTCAGCGAACGCATTAGTCTTTTTTATTTCTTTCGACGCGTTTAGCTACTAAAATACTGACTTCAAATAAAATATAGATGGGAATGGTCACGATGACCTGTGAAATAACATCTGGGGGAGTGATGACAGCAGCCAAGATAAGGATGACGACGATGGCGTGTTTGCGGTATTTAATTAAGAAATCAGGGGTAAAGAGCCCGATTTTGACCAAGAGGAAAGTGACAATTGGAAACAAAAAGAAAAGTCCGGTATAAAAAACAGTGGAGAGAATGGTGCTCATGTATGACGCAATGGTTACATCTGTTTTGATTTCTGGTGTGATTTGAAACGCACCAAAGAATTGCACGCTCAGGGGCGCCACTACATAGTAACCAAATAAAATCCCTAGAAAGAAAAGAAGACTAACATAAAACACAATGCCTTTGGCCATTTGTTTTTCGGTTCCTTTGAGCCCCGGTTTGACGAAAGCCCATAGTTGATAGAAGATGTAAGGAAAAGCCAACACGACCCCGCCCATCATGCTCATCATGAGGGCATAAGAGAACTGACCGGCGAGCGTGGTACTTTGAAAGTCAACATTGATTTGTTCGACACAAACGCCTAAATATTGGCAAAGTAATTTAAAGGTAATGAAATCGGGGTCTACCATGTTGAGGAAAACATGCTCCATGATTTCGCGTTGGTATATCCAGATACCGATAGAAAAAATGATGACAGCAATGGCGGCCCTGAACAAGCGCCAGCGGAGCTCCTCAAGGTGATCTAAAAACGACATTGGCTGATCCTCAGACATGCCGTAAAATTAGCGATTTATTCCGTAAAACAGGATGAAAAGAAGAACGTAAATTGTTTACGATCATGTATTGCAACTTTGTATCATCAAAACAAAACGCCATGAACAAAAGATTTGCTATTCAACACATTTGGTTTAACAATCAAGATGCGGAGGTCACGTTAGTTGGCCGCATGCAAGAAGACATCTTAACTTATGAGTCTAAGTTGCTCATTAAGATGTCGGAGCTCAATGGAGTCATTTCCAAACTGCAAAAATTAGCAGGAATAGAAGCGAGCGAGTATATGTGTCGTTACGAATTAGGATTTATTACCGAATACGAAATCAGTTTTCCTGAAAGCACACAATGCTATTTGAACCTAGAGGATATCTTAGGTACCAATCAAAGTTCGGTCAAGAAAATTGTAGCGTAGGCTGAATTAAGGCTGGATGTAAACGGTTTCTTCGTTGACTTTTTCAGCTTCAATTTTGATGATGCCTTGCCCAACTTTGTTGCCTTTTTGAGCTTTGATGTCTAATACAGCAACACCTGCTTGTCCGAGCTGATAGAGTTCGTTGTAGTTGAACGTTGCCAAACCGTTTACATTGGTGTAGGCGGTGTCGTAGACAGCAACTTGCTGAGGCGTTTGTTGTGTGTTGGTTCCGTACAATACAACCATGGCGTTTGATACACTTGCGTTGGTCTCGTCTTTCACATAAATATGTGCAATCGTATCCATTTTTTTACGGCAAGAACTTAACGAAACAAGTGAAGTAGCAGCCAATGCGATGAGAAGGATCTTTTTCATGGTGTTTAGTTGGGTAGGTAAATGGTTTCAACAGCAGTTGTGTGCACTTTGGCACGGGTATAACCATATGCTGTTTTGTTGTTGTACTTGACGATGATGTCAAAGTAGCCAGTTTTGTTGGCTTCACCCGCAACAGAGAAGTACGGATCCATGTCGAAGGAAGTAAAACCAGAAGAGTTGGTGTAGGTGGTATCTACGTAAGCTAAGGTAGCTGGCGTAGATTGTTGGTCACCGATAATAATGACCTTAGCGCCGTCGATGAGCTGATTAGAAGAAGATCGGACAAAAACCTTAATAATGGCAGGGTCTTTGGGCTCACAACCGCCCAAAATAAAGAGCAGTGAAAGTGCGAAAAAGCTGGTTAGTATAGTTTTCATAGGTTTTGAATGTCTCAAATTTACATTTTAATTTTTGAATTTTAAAACTTCAACGTGAAGGGTTTATTGTATTTGTAGTAAGACTTGATTGCGTTCTTGCTCCGTAATTTCTGCAAGTGCCTCGCCGGTGAGCCCAAAATAGAAGCCTTTGACCTTAATTTGCATGACGCCAATTTGCCCAGGTTTGTAAAACGAACTAAGGTCAAATTTTGCTTTGCCGCTTGCATCGGTAAATGCGCTGTCTTGCACTGCAATAGCATTGTGAGCGGTGTCTGTAGGTTCGGCTACCAACCAAACTTTTGCCTCAGAAATGACTGTTCCGTTGGTATTGACTACTGTAACTTCTAATGTTGTGGGTGGGGTTTCTTTACACGAAACTAAAAAAAACACCATTGAAATCATCGATATAAATGCGATGATGGCGATATGATGCAGCTTTTTTTTCTCGTACATTTGCATGAATACCATGATTTTTCGTTGTTAAACAACTAGAAGGGTCAAAAGGTTACAACAGAACCGCTTAAAAATGAATATTGAAGATTTATCGCTCGAATTAAGTAGTGTCCAGCTTCCGGACGAACAAACACTTGAACAATTCCGAATCCGGTTTTTAGGCTCTAAAAATGTCCTTAAAGATTTGTATGCGGCCATTAAAGACATCCCGAACGATCAAAAGCGCGCTTATGGTCAGCAAGTCAATGCTTTAAAGGAACGCGCCGAACAACTTTACCACGAGGCAAAAGCGGCGCTGACCCAAACACAAAGCGTTGGCCCAGAAGAAGACCTCACGCGTCCTGCTGGCGACCCTCAAGTAGGGGCGCATCACCCGCTTTCTTTGATCCGTCGGGAAATCATCGAAATTTTCAATCGCATTGGCTTTGTAGTTTCAGAAGGTCCAGAGATCGAAGACGACTGGCATAATTTCAGCGCGTTGAATTTTCCGCCAGAGCACCCAGCCCGCGACATGCAAGACACCTTCTTTATTCAGAAAGGTGAAGAAGAAATCGCACTGCGCACGCACACGAGCAGCGTTCAGGTGCGTGTAATGGAAAACCAAGCGCCTCCAATTCGTACGATTTCTCCAGGCCGCGTATACAGAAACGAAGCCATCTCTGCACGGGCTCATTGCTTTTTTCATCAGGTCGAGGGTTTATATATCGATAAAGATGTCTCTTTTGCCGACCTCAAACAAACGTTACTTTATTTTGCGCAAGCCCTGTTTGGTCCCCAAACCCAAATTAGAATGCGCCCGTCTTATTTTCCATTTACCGAACCCAGTGCAGAGGTCGATGTCTCTTGCTCGTTGTGTGCTGCAAAAGGCTGCAATGTATGCAAATACACCGGTTGGCTTGAAATCATGGGTTGCGGAATGGTAGATCCGAATGTACTAGAAGCTTGCGGCATCGATTCAAAAACCTATTCTGGGTTTGCGTTCGGTATGGGTGTGGAGCGCATTGCTCAGCTCAAATACCGCGTCACCGATTTGCGCTTGTATTCAGAAAACGACGCGCGTTTTTTACGTCAATTTAAACCTGGTATGGCATGAGTTGGTTAGCCTTTGAGTCAGAAGCCCAGTGGCAAGAAATCCTTGCGGCATCGCAAGTTAGTCCGCAATTGATTTTCAAACACAGCACGCGCTGTTCCATTTCTTCCATGATCCTGAGCCGTTTTGAAGGCAGCGAGCTCTTTCAAAAATCTGACATTACCTGTTGGATGCTCGATTTAATTGCTTTCAGAGAGGTTTCTAACCTCGTTGCTTCTGAAGCACAAGTTTGGCACGAGTCGCCACAATGCATTGTCATCGACAAAAGCAAAGTTATCTACGCAGAAAGCCATGGCTCTATCGATGCAAAATCTATTCAATCCTTGATGCTCAACAAATGAAAAAAATAATTATTTGGGTTTTGGTGCTTGGCCTGCTCGCTGGCTTTTTAGCGCCGTTTATCAGTTCTTCAACAGCCGAAAGCAGCCAAGCTGCCACATTTGGTTTCAAAGAAAACTTAGCAACTACCTACGGAAAAACCATTCCAGTTCCAATTAAGGTCACAGCCAATTGCAGCAACTTGGTATTGAAAATTGCCGATTCTGTAGTGCTTGAGGTCAAAAAACCAAAGAAAAAAGAGCTCTATTTCCTCGATACCAAGGATTTCAAAACAGGCGCATTTCTGCTCGACCTACAAGTGACCGACGCCAATGGCAACACCTACACAGAGCAGCGCAATTTGCGCATCTTATCTGATATCAAACCCGAAAGATGGTCTTTGAAATTGGGAACTTCTTATCAGCACAACACCAAAAATTACACGCAAGGCCTTACTTTTTGGAACGGGGAGCTTTACGAAGCCACCGGTGACCCCAATCAGGACGGCAGTTCTATGGTTGCTAAAATCAACATGAATACAGGAGAGGTACTTCAAAAAGGCAGCACCACTTTTCAACAAAAACTAGATGCGAGCAAATTTGGAGAAGGCATCGCTATTCTCAACGATCAAATTTATCAGTTGACCTGGAAAAACCAGCAGTGTTTTGTCTACGACCTTCAAACTTTTCAATTGAAGAAAGAACTGAGTTATTCAGGCGAAGGCTGGGGCTTGTGCACCGATGGCAAGCAGCTCATTATGTCAGACGGAACCGAACGCCTCACCTTCAGAGACCCTAACACCTTTCAAGCGCTTCGTACAATTGAAGTATATACAGACCAAGGTCCGCTACCACAACTCAATGAGTTGGAATACATAGACGGCCTCATTTATGCCAATGTTTATACCACCAACTTTGTGGCGGTCATTGAGCCCGTATTAGGGCGCGTTATTGCACTGATCGACGCAGGTAATTTAGTTGCTGCAGGAAAGAGTAGTGGTGAGGTATTGAACGGCATTGCCCACAACCCGCAGTCTGGTAAAATTTACATGACGGGTAAATACTGGCCAAAAATGTTCGAAGTCAGTATTATAAAATAATTCGCAATGGAGAATCAGCGCAAAGATTGGTCAGAAATCAAAAGCAATGATAGCTGGTCCATATTTAAAATCATGGCCGAATTTGTAGAGGCCTACGATAAAATGGCCAAAGCAGGGCCTTGCGTCGCTATTTTTGGTTCGGCAAGAACCCAACCAGAACACCCACATTATTTGCAAGCTGTTGAAATTGGCGAAAAACTTGCGCGCGCAGGCTATGGCGTCATTACAGGAGGTGGCCCAGGCATCATGGAGGCTGGCAATAAAGGCGCTAAGCAAGGCGACGGCGTTTCAGTTGGCTTGAACATCGATTTACCCTTTGAACAGTTTCACAACATTTACATCGACCGCGACCACTACCTAGAGTTTGATTATTTCTTTGTGCGCAAAGTAATTTTTGTAAAGTATTCACAGGCCTTTGTAATCATGCCTGGCGGTTTTGGCACCCTCGACGAATTATTTGAAGCCATGACCCTCGTTCAAACAAAAAAAATCGCTAAAAGACCAATTGTCTTGTTAGGGACAGCTTATTGGAGCGGCCTTTTTGATTGGGTTCGAAATGTCCAACTTAAAGAAGGATACATTTCAGAATCTGACTTGTCGTTGTTCAAAATCACTGATTCTTCCGATGAAGCGCTGCAGTTTATCGACGACTTCTTTAGTTCTCATGCGCTTTCTCCAAATTTCTAAGCATCTTTGTAACACACTTACCGATACACTATGTTGGATAAAATCAAAAGTACGCTTAGGTTGATCATACCTTTTGTAAAGACCAAACACTTCTGGAAGCATTTTGGACTCGTCATTTTGTTCTACCTCGTCATGGTATTTGCAACCATACTTTATTTAGATTTTGCTACCAATCACGGCGAAAAAATCGCTGTTCCCAATTTTGTTGGCCTGTCCGGCGAAAAAGCCAAGCAACGTATCGAAGACCTCGACCTAACGTATCAAATCTTAGATAGCATCTACGATCCAAAACTACCAGAAGGCACTGTTGTAGAGCAGCTCGTTGAACCAACTTCGCTTTCGCAAGTGTACGTGAAGTCTGGTCGTATCATTGGTTTGCGATTGTCTAAAAGAAATCAACTTGTCGAAATGCCTAGTTTGTTGCACAAACAAATTCAGTTTGCCCAAAGTATCCTAGAACAACGCGGCTTGCGTTTCATTATTCAGTACCAACCAACCGCCGAGGCCAACGGTTCGGTCCTCGATCAACGTTATAAAGGTCGTCGTATCAAAGAAGGAGACCGCTTGCCAATTGGGGCAGTAGTAACTTTAATTGTGGGTCAAAACGACGAAGGCGAGCCAATTGCTTTGCAAAACTTCATTGGCCTCACTATGTCAGAGGCACGCTATATTTTTGATACGCTTGGCGTGAGCTCTTACTCGTTCATTTGTCCAGATTGCCTGACCAGCCAAGACTCTGCCGCTGCCCGAATTTTTTCTCAATCTCCAGAATATATTGAAGGAACTACCGTTTTTAAGTCCACTCAATTTATCCTCTCCATGCAAAAAGGAGGAGACGGACAAAACCCATAAACCATGGAAAGCATGGCACGTACATAAAAAACGCATGTCGACAATCGTGTACATCCGGGTAAATGCTTCTTGAAATGCTTGTACGGCGTAAACTTCATTGGCCGAGT
>CANHBA010000029.1 GCA_947458985.1 Flavobacteriales bacterium | reverse complement strand
GCACAAGGCGAACGCCACCGCCTCATTGGCTTAGAGAGCCAAGCCATTATTGCCGAAATTTGGCAACACACCGATGCGACGCATGCGTCAGATGAGTCGGATATTGTGCGTGTGCAGGATGATTTTGGGAGGTAAAGTGAAATGCTTATAATATGTAAAGTGAAATGCTTATAATATGTAAAGTGAAATGCTTATAATATGTAAAGTAAACCTATATTTGCAGGAAGTGTTTTCAGCATGAACTATATAAAAAGACTTATTGACAATGAATTACAGCGTAAGCTAGACGCCAGTGGCGCAGTTCTGATCCGTGGAGCTAAAGCTTGCGGCAAAACTGAATCTGCCAAACAATTTGCCAAGAGTATAATCCAAGTTGACCGCGACGAAAACATTCCACTTCTATTTGAAACGGCTCCCAAAAGAATTTTAATGGGAGACACACCTCGTTTGATCGATGAGTGGCAAGTACTACCGAAATTATGGGATCACGTCAGGCATGAAGTAGATGAGCGCCAGCAAAAGGCCCAATTTATTTTAACAGGTTCGGCACATCCTGAAGAAAATGCCAAGATGCATTCCGGAGCTGGCAGATTCACTATTGTAGACATGAGAACTATGTCTTGGCAAGAGTTAGGTTTGTCTTCCGGTAAAATAAGCCTTGCGGATTTATTTAAATCGAAGTCTATAGATATATACGATGAACCCCAAGAACTCGACCTTATCATTGGTCAGCTAATCAAAGGTGGGTTTCCTCGACAAATGAACAGTTCAGTAGCACAAGCTGCGGATATCAATCGGGCGTATGTTGAGTTATTGGCTGAAGTAGACATGAGCAGGGTTTCTCAAACCAAAAGAGACCCCCTTAAAGTAAGAAGTTTATTGAAGTCCTTAGCGCGCAATACCAGCACTTTAGTCGATAACGCAGTCCTCGAAAAAGATATCAAGGAGCACGAAAATAGAAGTCTTTCAAGGCCAACAATTTATGATTATTTGGATGTGCTTCAACGGTTAATGATTTTAGAAGATCAGCCAGCCTGGAGTACACATATCCGATCAACGCATACGCTTAGAAATTCGGCAAAGCGACATTTTACCGATGTGTCATTGGCTGCGGCAGCTCTTGGAGCCAATGAGCAAACCTTATTCAACGACCTCAAATTTACAGGGTTCTTGTTTGAATCTATGGTTGTCCACGATTTGCGCGTTTATGGCCAGGCAAATGATGCCAAAGTTTATCATTACCGCGACTCAAGTGGCTTAGAGGTAGATAGTATTGTCCAGAAACATAATGGCGATTGGTGTGCTTTTGAAATCAAATTAGGTATCGGTGAAATAGAAGAGGCCGCAGCCAATTTATTGCGCTTTGCAGCTTTGATCGATCAACAAAAAAGCGGAATACCAAAATCTTTGAATATCATAACCGGCACCGGAATGAGTTATACACGTAAAGATGGAATCAACGTCATCTCATTTGCCTCTTTAGGTGCTTAATTGGAAAACGGGCATTTTTGTTTAGTGGAGTATACAAAAAATGGGTAAAGTTGTTTAGCCGGGTAAACAATTTGAATAGTGCAATAAATTGCACAAAACAGTAGATAAAATCAAAAAAGAAGTATATTTGCCTATAAAAAAGCAATATAATGCACCTTTCGCTACTCATTACGCAAATTAAAGAGCGACGCGCCATGTTGCAGCTTACCCAAGCGCAATTAGCTGAACTTTCTGGAGTAGGGCTGCGCACACTTAAGCAACTCGAGGCTGGGCAGGCAAACCCTACCTTGCATACCTTGGCAGAAATTGCAGCCGTACTCGGTATGGAGGTGGTTTTACAAGTTAAAAAAAACACTAGTCTTTGAGGTCTGCAGAGGTTTATTATAAAAATGAATTAGCTGGGCTCCTCACTCAGTTTGCCGATGGCAGTTTTGAATTTGCCTACGACCCGCTATGGTTTTCTAATTCAAGCAAGCCTGCTATTAGCCTGACCTTACCCAAAACAAATGCTGTGTACCGCGCCCAAACGTTGTTCGCATTTTTTTTCAATATGCTGCCCGAAGGTGTAAATAAGCAAATGGTTTGCCTCAAGCAGCGCATAGACCTCGACGATTATTTTGGTATTTTATTGGCCGTAGCCCATGGCGATAACATTGGTGCGGTCCGAATTAACGCCATCGTTTCATAAATGAAAAGCTACAGCCGAACCATTCTCAATAGTGTCTTCAATGGAAGTAAGGTGAGCCCTGTATTGCCATACATGTCCTTGCAATTAGGGCATAACGATGCCCTTCAATTCGAAGACAACGCAGCACGGATTTCTATTTCTGGCGTTCAAGAGAAATTCTCCATGATTCAATTGAAAAATAAAATCAGGCTAGCTCTCGAAAATGAGCAAGGTACACATATCTTAAAGCCTATCCCGACACTGCTCAAGAACGCCGATCAAATGCCTGCCAATGAGCACCTGACCATGCAAATTGCCAAACAGGTTTACGGCATAGAAACTGCTGCCAACACCCTCATTTATTTTGGAAATGGAGCGCCAGCGTATCTTACCAAACGCTTTGACCTTTTGCCAGATGGCAGTAAGCTAGCGCAAGAAGATTTTGCTGCACTGGCTGCCAAATGCCCACAAACGCATGGGGCCAATTATAAATACCAAGGCAGCTATCTCGATTTATTTGAACTCATGCGCCAATATATACCGAGCTATAAAGTGGAATCTTTGAAATTGTATAAATTGCTCGTGTTTAATTACCTTTTTTCGAACGGCGATGCGCATTTAAAAAACTTTTCAGTCATAGAAACTCCCCTCGGCGACTTCAAGTTAAGCCCAGCCTATGATCTTTTGAATAGCCGCCTGCACATCTCCGACACTGAATTTGCACTAGCTGAAGGCTTATTGCCCGCGAAGTTAGCCCAAGGCTCAGTAGCCAAACAATTTCAGCAACTGGCCCTACATGCCGGCATAGCCGAAAAGCAAAGTCTTCAAATCTTGGCTTTGATGGTGAGTAAAACCGATGTAGTACAGCAGCTCATTGCACAGTCATTTTTAAAACCTGCCATACAACGCAATTACTTGCAGAGTTATCAGGCGAAGCTCAAAAAGTTAGTTTGATATTTAAAATGCACTGTGATGGTGCAAAAAACACTAAAAAATGCACTGTGATAGTGCAAAATACGTAAATTTGTACTTCAAGTACAAACCATGGAACAACTATTCCAATATTCTAAAAGCTTAATAGCACAAGTTGATGTCAACTTTAAGCGCTATGCATATGCCAATATCAATTGGAAAAATAGGCTTATTGGCCTTACGGGGCCGCGTGGTGTGGGTAAAACTACATTGGTCTTGCAATACATCAAAACTGAGCTCGACCCACAAAAGTCTTTATATGTCACGGCCGAAGATTTTTATTTTGCCAGTACACGCCTTACCGAACTTGCCGCAGAATTTGTGCAGTCTGGCGGGGCTCATCTCATTATAGATGAAATTCATAAGTATCCGCAATGGGCTACTGAACTCAAACTCATACACGACTATCACCCACAGCTACAGGTGGTCTTTACAGGTTCTTCTATTTTAGACTTGAAAAAAGGGAGCTCAGACCTTAGCCGCAGAGCAGTTTTGTATGCCATGCAAGGATTGTCGTTTAGAGAGTATTTGTATTTGTTTAAAGGCCTCGATTTTCCGGTATACACGCTGGAACAACTTTTGGCGCAGCAAACAGATTTCAGCAAACTACAATTGCCTTTGGTGGCTTTTGGGCAGTACCTGAAGCAAGGGTATTATCCGTTTGCACAAGAGCCAGATTTCGAAATGCGGCTTTGGCAGGTCATCAACCAAACGTTAGAAGTGGACATCCCTACATATGCGCAAATGAATGTGTCCACCGGTCGTAAACTCAAGCAATTGCTTGCTGTAGTTGCTCAAAGTGTTCCGTTCAAGCCCAACATGAGTAAAATTGCTGAGTTACTCGGTATTAGCCGCAATAACATTGCCGACTACTTACTTTATTTGGAAGAAGCCGGGATGCTCGCTCAACTAAGATCAGCGACACAAGGGGTTCGTGCCTTGGGCAAGGTCGATAAAATTTATTCAGATAATACGAACCTGAGCGCTGTACTCTCTGCAGATCAGGCGAATATTGGCAACCAACGCGAAACCTTTTTTCTGAATCAAACGCGTGTTTTACATGAGCCAACTAGTTCTAGCTTTGTTGACTTCGCCATTGCAGCGTATCATTTTGAATTAGGAGGCAAAAATAAGGGTCAAAAACAACTGGCTAACCAAGCAAATGCATTTGTCGTCAAAGACAATATCGAACAAGGCTACCTGAATGTCATTCCGCTGTGGCATTTTGGGTTTTTATATTAATATCAATTATACATGTCACTACCCACCATCAACCCCACACAAACTGCTGCTTGGCAAAAATTGCAGGCGCATTTTGAACTCATGAAAGAACAGCAAATGCAAGTGCTTTTTGCTGCAGATCCTACCCGTGCTGAAAAAATGCACATCGAATGGCAAGACTTTTTATTGGATTACTCCAAGAATATTGCCACGGAAGAAACCTTTGCATTATTGCAAGAATTGGCAAACGAAGTAGATTTAAAAAGCGCTATTGAACAATATTTTGGTGGTGGACTTATCAATCAGACTGAAAACAGAGCTGTGTTGCATACCGCACTGCGCAGTAAGCAAACTGAACCTATTTTGGTCGATGGCCAAGACGTATTGCCTGAAATTGCTGCCGTGAAGGCCAAAATGAAAGCGTTTTCAGATCGCATCATTTCTGGTGCGCACACCGGCTACACCGGTAAAGCCATTACCGATGTGGTCAATATTGGCATTGGTGGCTCCGACCTCGGGCCCGCCATGATGGTAGAAGCACTCAAGTTTTATAAAAACCAGCTGAGCGTGCATTTTATCTCGAATATCGATGGAGACCACGTTCAGGAGCTGCTCAAACGCATCGATCCAGAAACCACTCTTTTTGTGATCGTTTCCAAAACATTTACTACACAAGAAACCCTCACCAACGCGCAAACCATACGCACATGGTTCTTACAAAGTGCAAGCGAGCAAGATGTTGCCAAGCATTTTGTGGCGGTGTCTACCAACCTGCAAAAAGTACAGGAGTTTGGCATTGCGCCTGAAAATATCTTCCCGATGTGGGACTGGGTAGGGGGGCGCTTTTCTTTGTGGAGTGCAGTTGGGCTGTCGGTGAGTTTGGCCGTGGGTTACGACAACTTTGAGCAACTTTTAGATGGCGCCCACGACATGGACGTGCATTTTCGAACAGCACCATTTGAGCAAAATATGCCGGTAGTCATGGCTTTGCTCAGTATTTGGTACAACAACTTTTACGGTGCCCAAACAGAGGCGATCATTCCGTACAACCAATACCTTCAAAAATTGGTGCCGTATTTACAGCAAGGCATCATGGAAAGCAATGGCAAGCGCGTGGGCCGCGACGGCAAGCCGGTTTCGTATCAAACTGGCACCATCATTTGGGGCGAGCCCGGCACCAACTCGCAACATGCTTTCTTTCAGCTGATCCATCAAGGCACCAAACTGATCCCGACAGACTTCATTGGTTTCAAGCAGGCGCTGTATGGCAACAAAGACCACCAAGACAAACTGATGTCGAACTTTTTTGCCCAAACAGAAGCCCTTTTGATGGGCCGCCCAGAAACATCAGGGCTGTCGCCATTCAAAGTATTTACTGGCAACAAACCCACCAACACACTGCTCATCGACAAACTGACGCCAGCAAGCGTTGGTGCACTCGTGGCCCTCTACGAACACAAACTATTTGTGCAGGGCATCATTTGGAATATCTACAGTTATGACCAATGGGGCGTTGAGCTCGGAAAAGTATTGGCCAATTCCATCCTTACGGACATCGAGACGGGCCAAATTGCAGCCCACGATGCTTCAACTACATTTTTATTGAATAAGTATCTTGGTTAGTACCCTGAAAACGATGAAAAAACACAACCTAATTACCGGCACCAGGCCTCACTTCAGGCCTCAACTTTTCGTTTGTCTGCTCTTCTTTGCGCCGTTCTTTCTGGGCGCACAAAAGGTGCTCAAGGTAAGTAGGAAAGCGCAAATGGTGTATTCCAAATACGACCATTGCTACATGGTGTTTGATGATTCCACGCATTATTATACCTACAACCCCTCGCAAGGAGCCTGGCGCATGCACAGCATTCACATGGAGCTCGAACCTGGCTGGGGCCTCCCCACTTTTAAGCAGCGTTTTTACCCCTTGGCTATTGGTAAAAAACACTATTTGTTTGTGATGGACGGCTGCGGTATGGTTTACGAGCTCAAAAACGACACCATCCGAAGAATAGACAACAGCTACGATCAAAAAAATCAGTTTGGCTCTGCGCTTTACGCCTATCGAGGCGAACCTTATATGTTTGCAGGCTATGGTTTGTTTGAGGTCAAAAATACGCACACCTATTTTGATTTTGCAGCCAAGGAGTGGTTTGAGGTCAGTGAAAAAAGTTCAGAAGGATATCCGGATGCCCGCAACACGCCTTATTACATCCAAACGGCAAACGACCTCTTTATCTTGGGTGGCGTGAAGAAATACATGACCTACAACAAAATCCTTCAAGATATCTGGCGCTTCGACCTCCAGAAAAAACATTGGGAGCATTTGGGCGAACTCAATCCGGATTTCGTGTACCGCACCAAAGTGCGCGGTTTTGTTCAGAATAAAGACTACCGCCTTTTTCATACCAATAATCAACTCACAGTTGTAGATGTCTATCGCAACAAATACTATAGCTATAAGTCTTCGCACTATTTGTCTTTGGCAAGGTTGATTCCAGATGAACAAATGAACTGGGTTTTGGACGTCAGACAGAATTCGAATGACACCGATGTCTACTTCTTGAAGGTTAAAAAACTCAAAGACATACTTTATGGTTTGCCAACGGAATATTACCTCTACAAGCCGCTTTCGTGGTTCAAGCAATTTCCGCTTGCCACTTATCTTTGGTTGTCGGTCTTGCTCAATGTGGGCTTGTTTTTCATCTTGTTTTACAGCCATCGCATCACCAAAACTGCTTGGTACAGACCCAAACACCCCGTTCTCTACCGCAAAGATTTTTCAGAAGTAGAGTGGGAAGCTTTGTTGCTCATCAAGAAAAACGACGAGTTAGAACTATCTGCACTGAACTATTTATTCGACGAGCCAGGCCTCTCTTACGAGACCCTCAAAAAGCGTCGGGAAAGCTTTGTTCGGGCCTTGCGCATCAAGTTGGCCTTGATCACACGCCGCGATGTAGCGCAATTATTACAAGAAAGCAAGCATCCTTTGGACAAAAGAATGAAGATCATCCGTTGGAGTAACGACCTAGAAATCAACAAAGAAGAATAAGGTAAAATAGGATTTCTCAAAATAATTTGGCTGCAAGTGACTTTAACAAAACAACTATTCCGACCTTTGTAAGGTTTTAAGGACAGTGGGAGTGGTAGACCTCTATAAAATATTAGTATTCACAATTTTCTTCTGGGGAGGGTTTGTCTTGACCTACTACCTCACTCCGGTCGTGATTCAAGTTGTGAAGGTCAAACGGCTTTTCGAAAAACTCTCGGAGCGCAGTTCGCACTCTGTGCACGTCCCTAGTTTTGGCGGCGTCACTTTCTTTGTGGTATTTGTATTGGCCATTAGCATTGCCGAACAGTTTTTTATGGCTGGCCGCGCTATTTATCTTGCACCTGCCGCTACCATTATGTTTGTCATTGGGCTCAAAGACGACCTCACCGGTATTTCACCTTTGAATAAAATCATCGCACAAATCATTGCCACCACCCTTTTGTTCCTCTCCACCGATTTTCAGATCACCAACCTACATGGTTTTATTGGGCTCTATGAAGCCTCGCCATTTCTGATTTTGCCGCTTTCCTACGCGGTCGTAATTTTCTTCATCAATGCCTTTAACCTCATTGACGGCATCGACGGCTTGGCCTCGTCTTTGGGCGCCTTTTATTTTACTGCTTTTGGTTTCATCTTCTATTTTCTCAACGACTGGGCCTTTTTGAGTGTCAGCATTTGTATGGTAGGTATGTTCATTGCCTTTTTGCGCTACAACCTTTCCACCGACAAGAAAATCTTTATGGGCGACACCGGCAGCTTGTTCATAGGCTTTATTTTGGTGGCGTTTGTCATTCACCTCATGGCTTCCGATTTCAACGACCAGTTGTATCTTAAAAATGCCAATTTTGGGGTGTTCTTAATTGCGCTGCTATTTGTTCCGGTACTCGACTCCATTCGGGTTTTTGTGGCCCGTGCAGCCGAAGGGCGCTCGCCTTTTTCGCCAGACCGCAACCATATCCATCACATCATTATGGACCGCTTTGAACTCAGCCATCGCCAAACCACCTTGCGCATTTTACTCATTAATATTGTCGTGAGCTGGATTTTTTGGGCCGTTTGTTATTACCTCCCGCACCTTTGGGCAGTGCTTACGCTGATGGCCTTCAGTGTCTTATTTTCGCTCTATTTACGCAACCTACGCCAGCAGTTGCGCGTTAACGATTAAGTTGCGCGTTTGTTTAAATTTAGCGTAACTTTACAGCGCTTTACACACTTATGATTACACAACCAACCACCTTGCGGAGCATACTCACCATTTTTGTGCTGGGTTTACTACTTTTTTCCTGCAAAACCCGCGAGAAACTCGTGTATCTCCAAAAAGGAGACGACCAAACCAAAGTACAACCAGACTACCAAGTCATTCTCCGCCCAGACGACCAACTCAACATCATGGTAGGTGGCTCCGACATGGAATCGCTGGCACCTTTTCAGTTCTTTTATTCTGCCAACGCCCAAGGTGGCGGTGGTGGCGGCATGATGCAAAACCCCCAAATGATGGGCGGCGCTGGCCTCTCTTATGTCATCGACATCAACGGCAACATCAACTTTCCGGTGTTAGGCTTTATCAAATTGGCAGGCCTGACGCGCTTGCAAGCCGTTGAGTTTTTGCAAAAGCAACTCGAGGTCTACGTACAAGATGTCGTTGTCAATGTACAGCTCATGAATTTCAAATACACCGTTCTTGGGCAAGTCAAAGCGCCTGGCGTACAAAGCGTACCCGTGGGCACTGAGCGCCTCACCATTCTCGAGGCCATTGCCAAAGCCGGCGATCTTCAAATTACAGGCTTGCGCAACAACGTTCTCTTGATCAGAGAAGTCAACGGCCAGCGCAGCGAATACCGCCTAGACCTCACCAGCAAAGACCTCTACCAGTCTCCTGCTTACTACATTCACCAAAACGATGTCATTTACGTGGAGCCTAACTTCACCGCTAATTTCCAAGGCACCAACTTCCAGACCTTCACCCAGCTTGGCACCACCGCCATCTCGATCTTTTTATCTCTCTATACCATCATTTCACTCACGAAATAATGACCGAAGACCTCCAACAAAACATGCTCAATCAGGAGCCGCCCGAACAAAAAATCAACGTACGCGAACTCATAGACCGCTACCTCCACTACTGGCTTTGGTTTGTCATTGGGGTAGGCATTGCGGTTTTCATTTCGTACACCATGTTGCGCTATTCGACTAATATCTACCAAAGTAGCGCTACTATCCTCATTCAGGACGCCAAAGAAAACGATGTGCTTAGCGGCCTCAATGCCAATACGGGCATCAGTCTTTTTCCGGAGCGTTTGGCTATCGGCAACGAAATTGCGCTGTTCAAAACACCCACTATTTTACGTGCGGTGGTATCCAACCTAGCACTCAACAAAACCTACAAAATGGTAGGTCAAAATGCCGGTATCAAGAAATCCGAGATGTGGGGCAACAACCCCATTGACCTCAACGCTGTGGGGCCTGACTCCTTGCTTTATAATGTAGGTGCTGAGTTTCAGCTGACCGTATTGAGCGCCAACCGCTACGAGCTCACCATGAACCAAACCGAATACCTCGGTAAGCACAACTTCAATACCCCAATTGCCACCACCATAGGCGCCATCACCTTTGACAAAACAGGTAACTTCGGTCGTGGTTGCGTGGGCAATACCTACCTCATTAGCCTCAGCCCCATTGACGCAGTTGCTGCGGGTTTAAATGGTGCCATCACCATTGACCGCGCCGACAAAACCTCCGACCTCATTGCTATTAGCATCCAAGGACCCGTCATCGAGAAAAACGACGCGATCATCAGAGCGCTCATAGAAGAGCACCGCCAAGAAAAAATCAACGACCAAAACGAAGTTGCCCGCAACACCACCAACTTCATCAACGACCGCATGGACTACCTCTCCAAAGAGTTAGGCGAAGTCGAGAAAGACGCGGAGTCTTTCAAACAACAACACGACCTCGTCGATGTCCTGACCGACGGCAGTAGCTTTGTGTCCAAGCGCGATGCAGCCGAGGCCAAGATCATCGAGACCTCCGTGCAGCTCAAGCTCTCGGAATACCTCCAAGACTACCTTTCCAAACACCCCACCAACACCACGCTTTTACCTTCAAACCTCGGTTTTGAAGACGGTACAGTTGTAGCCATCACTACCCAATACAACAAACTCATCCTAGACCGCGAGCGCTTGCTCAAGAACTCAAAACCCAACAACCCACAGGTACTGCGCATGGAAGAACAACTCCAAGGTTTGCGCACCACCATGGAAGACGGCTTGAAGGCAACGAAGTCTCGCCTTAGAATCATCCTCAACTCGCTGAGCGAACAACAGCGCCTTTACGAAGGAAAAGTGGCTGCTGTTCCTGGTTTTGAGCGTCAGTTCCGCGACATCGAACGCCAGCAAAAAATCAAAGAAACGTTATACATTTTCTTGCTTCAAAAACGCGAAGAAAACGAAATCTCAACGGCAGCATCTATCGGCAATACCAAACTTATTGTTGAGCCTACCTCTAACGGTGTGCCGGTGTCTCCCAACCGCAATAAGTACTATATTTTTGCGGTGGCGCTTGGGCTTTTGGTTCCATTTGGCATCATATACCTGAAGTATTTGCTCGACAGCAAAGTGCATGGCGTCCACGACCTCATCAAATTCAAGTTGCCTGCCATTGGCGAAATTCCAAAAGGCGACGAAGACCAACGCGCGGTGGTCGCCACCAAAAATGCGCGAACGCATATTGCAGAGGCCTTCCGCATGGTGCGCTCCAACATGAACTTTCTTTTAGATAGCACCGAAGGCGATCGTGGCAAGGTCATTATGTTCACCTCCTCTATTGCAGGCGAGGGCAAGACCTTCATCTCGATCAATATGGGGCATACGCTTTCTCATTCCGACAAAAAGGTGGTGGTCATTGGTCTAGACCTACGCGCACCAAAAATTGGGCGCTACCTCGATATCTCACAGTCGGGTGGGGTTTCGAACTATATCGTCAATGAGGCTCTTACCTTCGACGACATCCTCGTGAAGGACCCAGCCAATGCCAACATGCATTATGTATTGTCTGGCGATATCCCGCCAAACCCTTCTGAACTCCTCTTGCGTCCGCGTTTGGCCGAGCTCATCAATATTGCCAAAGAACGTTTTGACTACGTCATTATCGACACCGCACCTGTGGCGCTCGTTGCCGACTCCCTACATATTGCCGATTTCGCAGACCTCACTATTTATGTAGCGCGCGCCGAACACCTCGACCGCCGCATGCTCAGTATTCCTGCAGGCCTTTACCACGACAAAAAAATCCCTAACATGGCCGTTTTGGTCAACGCCACCGACATCATGGGCAAAGGCTATGGTTACGGCTACGGTTATGGTTCGGGCTACGGCTACGGTTATGGCTATGGTTATGGCTACGGCTACGGGCAGCAATACGGCTATGGTTATGGCTATGGATCAGAATATTTCGATCAACCGAAAAAGAAGAAAACCAAATTCCAGCGTTTCCTAGAAAAGGCTTTCCCGTTTGTACGCATGTTGCGCAAGCGCTTCGGCAAGAAGAAATAAGCTGTAACTTTTCATATTTAACTTTCAAACCCCACTTCGGTGGGGTTTTTTGTTGGTTGGTTTTCTCCTATAGAAGCCTGTAATCGCAATAAAACATGATATTTTGCGATTGTAATCGCAGAAAAACATGATATTTTGCGATTAGATGCTGTGAATTGGGTATTTTTGTACAAAAAAAGATGATACAACGAAGTCTTTTGAAGGAGTTGCAAAAAAGAATTGTCGGACACAAAGCGCTGATTGTTTTAGGGCCAAGGCAAGTTGGTAAAACAACGCTGCTGCGCGAGCTGATGTCCGAGAAAGACGTTTTGTTTCTGAATGGTGATGACCCAACAGTACAATCGCTTCTTGCAAATGTAAACACAGAAGCGCTCAGACAATTGATCGGCAAACACGCTTTCGTTTTTATAGATGAGGCCCAACGCATCGACAACATCGGAATCACCTTAAAATTGATTACAGACCAAATACAAACTTGTCAATTGATCGTGAGTGGTTCTTCAGCATTTGAACTTAGGAATGCTACAAATGAACCGCTAACGGGCAGGAAGTGGGAGTATCAGCTTTTTCCTATTTCTTGGACAGAATTTGAGGCTTATGTAGGATTTTTAAAAGCAGAGCAATTATTGGAGACGCGTTTGATTTACGGCTTTTATCCAGAAGTTATCACTCAATTTGGAGAAGAGCGCGAAATCCTCATTCAATTAAGCGAAAGTTATCTTTACAAGGATTTATTCGCTGTGGGGGCAAAACTCAAACGCCCAGAACTTTTACCTAAAATTTTACAAGCGTTGGCTTATCAGGTTGGTAATGAAGTGTCACATAATGAAATTGCACAACTGATTGGAGCCGATAACCAAACGGTTACTAATTATATTGACTTATTGATAAAAAGTTATGTCATCTTTCCTTTACATAGCTTCAGCAGGAATTTACGCAACGAAATCAAAGCCAAAAAGAAGTATTATTTTTATGATAATGGCATACGCAATGCCGTGATTAGCAATTTCAGTCCGGTTTCAATGAGAAACGACATTGGTGCGCTTTGGGAAAATTTTTTAGTTTCCGAAAAGAAAAAACAAAAACATTACCAAATGCTTCACGCCAATACGTATTTTTGGAGAACAACAGGACAACAAGAAATAGATTACCTTGAAGAAATGGATGGGCATTTAAAAGCTTATGAGTTCAAATGGAATCCCAACGCCAAATGGCGCATACCGAAAACGTTTTTAAATACCTATCAAGCCCAGGTTTTCAAAATTGACCGTTCAAATTTTAGATCTTTTTTAGCACCCACAGATGTCAACATATAAATTATTTGTCTTATTCCTTTGTACCTTATGCCTTACTGAGCTGAATGCCCAGGTATCCGGCTCAGAGTCCGTTTCTTTGCCTGTGGTGGGTGTCCACTACGGCGGAGCGTTTTCAGGCGGCGACTTGGCAGAAAGCTTTGGTTATTTCAACCGAGTGGGGCTCACCGCAGGGTATAAGTTCAAGAGCAACTGGAGCGTGGGCCTTGAGTCCGACTTCTGGTTCTCGGACAACGTGCGCCTGACCGGCTTGTTTGATCATCTCGTAGACGCAGCAGGGAACATCACCAACGACCTCGGCATGCCAGCATCTGTACTCGTGTATCCGCGCGGCGTGCACGTCAATGCCTACGTGGGCAAATTGTTCCCACTCAACGACAAAAACCGCAATAGCGGCATTCTCGTGCAACTCAGCGGCGGCTACATGCTGCACCGCTTGCGCATCGAAACCAACGACAACGTTGTGCCTCAACTCGAGCTCGACTACAAAAAAGGCTACGACCGCCTTGCATCAGGCCTCAATGCCCAACAATTCATCGGCTATTCCTTTCTCAATAACCGCGGCTCCACGAGCTTCTACGCCGGCCTTTATTTTCAGCAAGGCTTCACCTACAACCGCCGTACCATCAATTTTGACCAACCCAACATCCCCATCTCAACTGCCCGCCGCCTCGACCTCCAAACAGGTTTCAGAGTAGGGTGGTACATTCCTTTTTATTCTGCTGAGCCGAGGGAGTATTATTATAATTGATTATACTTCTTCAGGTAAATGTGACGTTTTATCTATGGCCAAAGAGAATTTCTCCTTTGACATAGAAACTTATAAGTTACATTCAATATCTTTGCATGAAGATTCGAGAGGTTGTTGCCTATGGAAATTACTTTCAAGATTTTTTAGAGGCTTTACCCGTAAAGGTTCAAAACAAGATTTTTAAAATTATTGAAGCTGTTGAGATTCTCGAAAGAGTACCGCAGCAATATTTAAAATCTATTTCGGGTGCCAAAGGATTATTTGAAGTTAGAATCCAACTTGGTTCAGATATTTGGAGGGTATTTTGTTTTTTTGAAAATGAACGCCTCGTAATTTTACTGAATGGGTTCATAAAAAAAACACAAAAAACGCCGAAAGAGGAAATAAAGTTGGCAATGGATTTAATGAAACGATATTATGATGACAAATCAAGAAGATAAAATAATTTCCTGGAATCAAATTAAAGATAAAGTTTACGGTCAGGAAGGTACTCAAAGAAGAGACGACCTTGAACGAGATTTTGAATCTTTTAAGATCGGATTATTACTGCGTAAGGCCCGAGAGGAGAAAAAGCTTACTCAAGAACAGCTTGCTCAATTGGTTGAAAAGAAAAGGACATTTATCTCTCGTTTAGAAAACGATGGAAGTAACATGACGCTGAAAACACTTTACGATATTGTAGAAAAAGGATTGGGCGGCAAAGTCCAAATTTCCATTCAATTCGATTAATTTCGTACTGAATCAAACCATGGGGCTACTTTATTCTTTTTCCATCTATTTCTACCATCTTCTTTTGAAATTGGTGGCACTTTGGCACCCGAAGGCCAAGCTTTTAAACGACGGGAGAAAAGAAACGTTCAAGATCTTGGAGCAAAATCCTCCATCTTCCAACAAAAGATATTGGTTTCATTGTGCTTCTTTGGGTGAGTACGACATGGCTTTGCCGCTCATCGAGGCCTGTGTTGCTGCAGATCCAGGTATTGAAATTGTCGTGAGTTTTTATTCGCCCTCCGGGATGCAACATTTTCACAAGCGCGGTTTTGTGCCACACGCGGTGTTTTATTTGCCACCCGATTTACCTTCATCTATGCGGCGCTTGGTGCAAGAGGTGGGGGCTACGCGCCTTTACTTATTGAAATATGAGTTTTGGCCCAATTTGTTGTGCGTTGCGCAAAACGCAAGTGTAGAGGTCTTTTCGGTCTCTACTTTGTTGCGCCCTTCGCAAGTATATTTCAAATGGTATGGCGGCTATTTTAGAAAGGCTTTACAGCGCGTCAGTTATTTCGGGGTCCAGAATGAGGCCACTCAGAACTTATTGTTGTCGGTGGGTGTGACTCACGAAAAAATAGAAATCATTGGCGACTTGCGCTTCAATCGGGTGCTTGAGGCCAAGGCTAAAGCCAAGCCAAATTCAATTATTGCTCAGTTTACGCAGGGTCAGGACCTTCTGATTTTAGGAAGTAGTTGGCCAACTGAAGAAGCGCTTCTTTACGATCTTCTTTCTCAAATAAATTGCAAGATACTCATTGCACCCCATGATCTTTCCAAAACCCATTTGAATCAGTTAAAAACGCAATTCCCAACGGCACTTTTATTTTCAAATTTGAAAGATACCAACCTTTCTGAGCAGCAAATCTTGATTTTAGATACCATTGGCCATTTAAGCGCGGCGTATCAGTATGGAAGTGTTGCTTTCATTGGTGGTGGTTTCAGCGGTAGCTTGCACAATTTGCTCGAACCGGCAGCCTATGGTTTGCCCTTGCTTTTTGGCCCAAAGCATCAGAAATTTCCGGAAGCGCAGCAGTTCTTAGATTTGGGCTATGCAAAGGAAGTGACGAACGCTGAAAGTTTAAAGGAGGCGTTGCAAGTTTTCTTAAAAGACAACCAACAGCTGCGCACACAAATAGAAGCGCAAGTTTTCAAAATGCAAGTTAAAATACCTTTTAAACTTGTTAATTGAAATTAAAGTTTTCAGATTGCAAGTTTATTAATAAGCCCTCACGTTGCGTTTTTCCATCCAGTTGATGAACGCGCGGTTCACAACTTTGTTGCCGCCTGGGGTAGGGTAGTTGCCGGTAAAGTACCAGTCGCCGGTATGGCCTGGGCAGGCAATATGGAGGTTTTCTACGGTTTGGTAGATGATCTCTACGTCGGCTTGCATGCCCTCAGGGGTGAGCATTTGCGCAATTTTGGCAGAGATTTCGGTATCGGTGAAGGGTTCGTAGATGCGTTGCACGACGTTTTTGACTTGTTCTTTAGGCAATTGCACTTGCTCTAGGGCTGCTCTATAGACTTCGTCGATGAGGTGGGCTTTGCCGGTCTCGCGCAATAGGGCGATAGCTGCTTCAAAAGCGATGAAGTCGCCCATTTTGGCCATGTCGATGCCGTAGCAGTCGGGGTAGCGGATTTGCGGCGCCGAAGAAACCACAACAATTTTTTTAGGACCGAGGCGGTCTAGAATGCGCAGAATGCTTTGGCGCAGCGTGGTGCCGCGGACAATGCTGTCGTCAATGACAATGAGGTTGTCGGTGCCGCGGCGAACAGAGCCGTAGGTGATGTCGTAGACGTGCGCCACGAGGTCGTCGCGGGAGTCGTCTTGGGTAATGAAGGTGCGGAGCTTGGCGTCTTTGATGGCGATTTTTTCGATGCGCGCGCGTCGGTTCACTACCTCGGCGATGGCTTCGGTGCTTGCACCAGCGCCCAGCGCCTGAATTTGTTTGATTTTATCTTGGTTGAGCGCTTCTTCCAAGCCTTTGATGAGGCCGTAGAAGGAAACCTCAGCGGTGTTCGGGATAAAAGAAAACACGCTGTTGTCGTAGTCGTGGCCAACGCTGTCCAGTACGTTTTTGACGATCAAACGACCGAGGGCCTTGCGTTCTTTGTAGATGTCGGCGTCTGAGCCTCTGGAGAAATAAATGCGTTCAAAAGAGCACTGCGCTAACTTGCGCGGGGTATTGATTTCGATTTCTTTGACCTGGCCTTTTTTCTCGATAATGAGCGCATGGCCTGGTTTCAATTCTTGGATGTCT
>CANHBA010000028.1 GCA_947458985.1 Flavobacteriales bacterium | reverse complement strand
CAACACTTTCTTCAGATCCGAACCGCCGCTTAATTGGCGACGACGAACACGGCTGGAGCGCCAACAGCGTTTTCAACTTTGAAGGTGGCTGTTATGCCAAAACCATCGATTTATCTCGTGAGAAAGAACCACAAATCTATGACGCTATCCGCTTTGGTGCTTTACTTGAGAACGTCGGTTTTCCGCAAGAATCTTCGGCCCCAGATTATACAGATGGAAGCATTACTGAAAACACCCGCGTATCTTACCCGATACACCACATTGACAACATTGCCGTGCCTTCCATCGGCTCAGCGCCAAAAAATATTTTCTTTTTAACGGCAGATGCCTTTGGTGTCTTGCCTCCAATCTCCAAGCTAAGCAAAGCGCAAGCTATGTACCACTTTATGTCGGGTTACACCGCTAAGGTAGCCGGCACAGAGGTAGGTATCACCGAACCAACCACTACTTTCTCAGCTGGTTTTGGCGCAGCTTTCTTGCCTTTGCACCCTGCTAAATACGCGAAGTTGCTAGGCGATAAATTAGAAGGCACAGACATCAATGTTTGGCTCATCAATACGGGTTGGTCTGGCGGTTCTTACGGCGTTGGTTCAAGAATGAAATTGTCCTACACGCGCGCCATGATCACCGCTGCGCTTACTGGCAAACTCAAGGACGTCGCCTACGAAAACATGCCTTTCTTTGAATTAGCATTCCCGAGCGCTTGCGAAGGCGTTCCTTCTGAGCTACTCAACCCGCGCAACACTTGGGCCGATAAACAAGCCTATGACCAAACAGCGGCAAGCTTAGCCGCCAAGTTTGTCAAAAACTTTGAGAAGTTTGCAGCCGAGACCGACGCCAGCATTTTAGCTGCGGCGCCTCAAGTACCTGCATAGTTCCTCCTTTCCATCAGTCAACAATTTTGGAAAGAATGTAGGGCCGCAATAGCGGCCCTTTTTTTTGGATTAAAAAATAGGCACAAAAAAAGCCCCGACCAAAAGGACGGAGCTTTGAAGTATGAGTGATACCAACGGCTTAACGCTTGTGCATTCCTTCGTCAGATACAGTTAATTTTTTGCGGCCTTTTTTGCGACGCGCAGCCAATACACGACGACCGTTTTTTGTGGCCATACGGCTACGGAAGCCATGTTTGTTTCTTCTTTTTCTTACCGATGGTTGAAACGTTCTTTTCATGTCGTGTCGTTATTTGTAATGTTTTTGGGAATGCAAAGATAGTTAATTTTTTAGAATTTCAAATTCTTTCGACAAAAATCGTGAAAAAAAGCCATTGCCCCAAGAAAGCACGTTAAATTTGTAGAGCAAAGCGCCTGAGCCATGATGAGACCCAAAAAAACTAAAGAACCCAAAGTAAAACTAACCAAAGACAGCTGGCGCAAGGCTGCGCGTTTTCTGCGTTACCTGAAGCCTTACGCGGGCACCTATTTTATAGGCTGGATCTTCTTGGTCCTCAGTACCTCTGCAGGCTTGGTGTTTCCTTACCTCATGGGTAAGTTACTCGGTAGCTCAAGTGCAACTTCTAACCCTGAGCAAGCCATTCGCTTAATCGATCTTTCTAATGTCAACCAGATTGCATTTGCGCTCTTCATGCTGTTCTTTTTTCAAAGTGTGTTTTCTTTTGTAAGAGTTGTGCTTTTTAATAACGTCACCGAAAATGCGCTGCGCGATATGCGCAACGACGCCTTTGCGAAGTTGGTCTACATGCCTATGGACTTTTTCAACCGTCAAAAGGTAGGGGAGCTCACTTCAAGAGTTGCTTCGGACATCACCCAAATTCAAGAAGTACTCCGCACCACTATTGCCGAATTCTTCAGACAAATCATCATTGTTTTTGGCGGCATCGCCTTTTTATTCTTTATTTCTTGGAAACTTTCCCTCATTATGCTGGCAACAGTGCCTGTAATGGCTATTGTGGCGGTATTTTTTGGCCGCTACATCCGTAAACTCAGTAAAGAAGCGCAAGACTACATCGCAACCTCTAATTCAATCTTAGAAGAGGCGCTAACCGGTATTGCCAACGTGAAAGCATTTACCAACGAATGGTTTTTGTTGGGTAAATACAAAAAGAGCACCCAACAAACCCGCGACCTCAATGTGAGGAGCGGAATTTGGCGCGGTTTGTTTGTGTCGTTTATCATCTTTTGCTTGTTCGGCGCCATCGTATTTATTGTTTGGAAGGGCCTTCTCATGACCCAAGGCCCCAATCCTGAGTTGGCATCTGAAGGCTTTTATCAGTTTGTGTTGTTCACCATCATGATGGGCGCCTCCATTGGTTCTTTGCCAGACTTATACGCCAGCGTACAAAAAGCAGTGGGCGCTACTGAAAACCTCCTCGATATTTTGCAAGAAAGCTCAGAGCAAACGAGCCATACACCAGCACCAATATCAATTGACGGCTCCGTTCGTTTTGAAAACCTACATTTTAGTTACCCGCAGCGCTCCGATATCGAAGTACTCAAAGGGATCAACTTTACGCTGGCACCAAATCAAACCTTAGCACTAGTAGGCAAGAGTGGTTCAGGGAAGTCAACGATCGCTAATTTGCTATTACAGTTTTACCAACCAACTGAAGGTGAAATTTATTTTGGCGCTAACAAAGCCAGTACGTTTGATTTACACGCATTGCGCCAACACATGGCTATCGTACCACAAGAAGTCTTGTTGTTTTCGGGCAGTATCTTAGAAAACATCCGTTTTGGGCGCCCAGATGCCACAGACGCTGAAGTCTTGGACGCTGCGCAAAAAGCAAACGCCTGGGAATTCATTTCCACCTTCCCTGATCAGTTAGCAACTGAAGTCGGGGACCGCGGCATTCAGTTGTCGGGTGGGCAAAAACAACGCATTGCCATTGCACGCGCTATTCTCAAAAATCCTTCGATTTTAATTCTCGACGAAGCGACTTCCGCGCTCGATTCAACTTCTGAACGCTTGGTACAAGAAGCGCTAGATGTATTGATGAAAGGCCGCACATCTATCGTTATTGCGCACCGTTTGTCTACGATTCGCCAAGCAGATCAAATATTGGTCTTGCAAGATGGGCAAATCCTGGAGCAAGGCAAGCACGACGAACTCATGGCGCTCAACGGCCAATACGCTACTTACGTGGCGCAGCAGTTAATATAATTACTTGAAGAGAGATTCCACAAAGGCCTTGCGGTCAAAAAGCTGGAGGTCTTGCATTTTTTCGCCAACGCCAATATACTTCACCGGAATTTTCATTTGGTCAGAGATACCAATGACCACACCACCTTTTGCTGTGCCGTCTAATTTGGTAACTGCTAAAGCATTGATGTCTGTGGCTTGTGCAAATTGCTTGGCTTGTTCGTAGGCGTTTTGGCCAGTTGAACCATCTAGTACCAACAAAATTTCGTGGGGTGCATTGGGCACAACTTTGTCCATCACGCGCTTGATCTTGGAGAGCTCTTGCATGAGGTTGATTTTGTTGTGTAAGCGACCAGCGGTATCGATGATCACGACATCGGCGCCTTGCGCTTTGGCCGATTGCAACGCGTCAAAAGCCACACTTGCTGGATCGGCGCCCATGCCTTGTTGTACGATAGGAACACCTACGCGGTCGGCCCAAATGATAAGTTGGTCTACGGCAGCTGCTCTAAAGGTATCGGAGGCGCCCAAAACGACTTTGAGGCCGGCTTGTTTCATTTGGTAGGCGAGTTTGCCAATGGTGGTGGTTTTACCTACGCCATTGACACCCACAACCATTAAGACATAAGGGTTGCCATCGGTTGGTTTGTCCACTTTGAGTTTACCTTCAAAGTTGGCAGCGTTTTCTTCGAGTAAGCCGATGATTTCGTCTCGGAGAATTTGGTTGAGTTCTTCTGAGTTGATGACGCGGTCTTTGGACACACGAGTTTCGATGCGCTCGATGATTTTGAGGGTGGTCTCGACGCCGACATCGGCGGTAATGAGGAGTTCTTCGAGGTCGTCGAGGACGCCTTGATCTACACGGCTTTTGCCCACGAGCAGGCGCGTGATTTTAGAGAAAAAGGTTTGTTTGGTTTTCTCTAGACCTTGATCGAGGGTTTCTTTTTGAACCGGATCAAGGGTCTCTTTTTTAGATTTCGAAAAAAAATCAAATATGCCCATTTGCTAAGGTAAAAAAAAAGCTCCCAACTTGGAAGCTTTAAAAGGGAATGCACAACGGTTTAGCCTTTGGTAAACCACTCTTTAACTTTGTCGTTGTGTACGATTTCTTCTTTGAAGGTGTAAGAGCCAGACTTTTCAGACTTGACCATTTTGATCACCTTTGAATGTTCTTTACCTCCACCTTTCTGGAGGGATGCAACTACTTTCTTTGCCATGACTTACTTATTTAATTTCTTTATGGACAGTCATACGCTTAAGGATGGGATTATATTTTTTAATCTCCATACGGTCTGGCGTATTTTTACGGTTCTTGGTGGTGATATAGCGTGATGTACCAGCCATACCAGATTCTTTGTGCTCTGTGCACTCGAGAATTACTTGGATGCGGTTGCCTTTACTCTTCTTAGCCATTTTCTAAATGTTTATTCTGTTTCCCAACAGGTTATTTCAAAAATCCTTTTTGACGTGCTTCTTTCAAGCAAGCGGAGATTCCTTTTTTGTTGATGGTGCGCAAGGCAGCAGCAGAAATCTTTAAAGTGATAAAATTATCTTCTTCAGGAACGAAAAACTTCTTCGTGATCAAGTTCGGATAAAAACGACGCTTGGTCTTGCGATTTGAGTGCGATACGTTGTTTCCAACCATCACTGACTTTCCTGTTAACTGACAAACTCGTGACATGTCTATATTATTACGTGTAATTACAAAAGCGGATGCAAAGATAACAACTTTTTACAATACTACAAACCCATTATCCACAAAATAGCAGCCTTTTTCAACAAAGCACATTATTTCCCTTGATTTCTCGGATGATGACTCAAGATAGCCTTGCGTAAAAAACGTTGGTCCAGATGCGTGTAAATCTCTGTGGTGGTGATAGATTCGTGTCCGAGCATCTCTTGAACTGCGCGCAAATTGGCGCCGCCTTCCACTAAATGAGTGGCAAAACTATGTCGAAAAGTATGCGGAGAAATTTGCTTTCCCAAGCCAATTTTTTGTGCCAATTGCTTGATGATCGTAAAAATCATCACTCTCGTGAGAGCGGCTCCTCTGCGATTGAGAAAAATGAAATGTTCCTGTCCTTTTTTGATCGGAACTTCAAGTCTAGATTGTGCTGTGTAGGTGGTAATTTCCTGAACAACTTGTGGCGACACCGGCACCAAACGCTCTTTATTGCCTTTTCCAATGACTCGAATGAAGCCTTCATCAAAATACAAATCAGAGAAACGCAGGCCGATGAGTTCTGAAACGCGCAGCCCACAGCTGTAAAGTGTTTCGAGCATGGCGTGGTTGCGTTCACCCTCAGCCGCACTTAAATCAATGGCTGCAAGTAAGGCATCGATTTCGTCAATTTCAAGCACTTCAGGTAATTTCCTGCCAAGTTTGGGTTGTTCCAATAGTTCGGATGGGTCGATATGAATGTACCGTTCTAAGATGAGGTATCTAAAAAACTGCTTGATGCCTGAAATAATGCGCGCCTGGCTTCGTGCACTCAGGCCAAGGTCATAAAGATAGGCTACGAAAGTCTTGAGTTGTTCGTAAGTGACTTGTTCAGGTTTGCTTTTTTCGGTTATGAAATAGTCGGCTAACAAACTGACATCGCGCTGGTAGGCTAGAATAGAGTTTTCAGCCAAACCCTTTTCGATTTTCAGGTATGAAACAAAATCCTTAATATAGCGCTCCCAATGCATGTCTTATGAAGTTGCTCGTTGTCAATGGTCCTAACCTGAATTTGCTCGGAACCCGAGAAACACAAATATATGGGAATGTCACATTCGAAGCTTATTTTGAGACGCTCAAAGCGCATACTGATCATACTTTAAGTTATTTTCAATCGAATATTGAAGGTGAACTGATTGATTGCCTGCAAAACGCAACTGCCGATGGCATCATTCTCAATGCAGGCGGTTACACCCACACGAGCGTTGCGTTGCGCGATTGTATTGCCGCTATTTCTGTTCCGGTTGTTGAGGTGCATATTTCTAATATTGCTGGGCGCGAAAGCTTCCGACATGAGTCCTTATTAAGCCCGGTTTGCAAGGGTTGTATTTTTGGCTTTGGTTTGGAAGGTTATCGCTTGGCTATACGTGCTTTTGAGTGATTTTGATGTCGAGATTCTATTAACTTTGTATCTATGATGCAACAACTCGAACATTATTTTACCCATATCGATCCTGTTTTTGCAGCCTTTTTGGCTACCACCTTTACGTGGTTGGTAACCGCAGCTGGCGCTAGTTTGGTTTTCTTCTTTAAAAATATGCACCGCGGCTTGCTCGATGGCATGCTTGGCTTTACCGGTGGCGTGATGGTGGCGGCCAGCTTTTGGTCTTTACTGATGCCCTCTATTGAGCTTTCCGAAAGGCTTTACCCAAGTGCGCCCTGGATGCCTGCTGCCGTGGGTTTTCTGACAGGTGCGTTGTTTTTGTTTTTCCTCGACAAAAAATTACCGCATTTGCACATCAACTTCAATGAAAACGAAACCGAAGGTGTCAAAACGCAACTGCACAAAACCACCCTTTTGGTACTTGCTATCACGCTGCACAACATTCCTGAAGGCTTAGCCGTCGGGGTTTTGTTTGGTGCAGCAGCCAACGGCATGGAAGGCGCCACAATTGCGGGTGCTATTGCTTTGGCAATTGGTATTGGCATCCAAAACTTCCCGGAAGGATTTGCCGTGGCTATGCCTTTGCGGCGAGCGGGAGCGAGCCGCATGAAGAGTTTCATGTACGGTCAACTTTCGGCTATTGTAGAGCCAATTGCGGGCGTTATTGGTGCTGTAGCAGTCATTTACATGGAACCCATTTTACCTTTTGCGCTGTCATTTGCCGCCGGCGCCATGATCTTTGTGGTGGTGGAGGAGGTCATCCCCGAAACCCAGCGCGACAAATACACCGATGTGGCCGTCTTAGGCTTCATTGGAGGCTTCTTAGTGATGATGATTTTAGATGTAGCCTTGGGCTAGTAAGTCAAGATTTCCTGAAGCGATTTTCTCAATTCCTTTAGTTTTCTATCGTCTATACGGCCGATCTTTTCGATACAGCGCTCTTTTGAAATAGAGCGGATGTGAAAAGTAAAAACTTCAGATTTTACTTTGAGGCCATTTTCGGGGTCGGGTTCAAGAATGAGATTTCCTTTATAGTTTTTGATTTTAGTTGAAAGAGGGAGCCCAATAATGAGTGGTGTATGGGTATTGAATAAATCTCCGCTGAACACCAATATAGGCCGAAAGCCTGCTTGTTCGCTTCCGCGTGTGGGGTCAAGGTTGGCCATCCAAATTTCACCTTGTTTCATCTTGATCAAGGCTGTTAAGTTGGGCATAATAAGCTTGCATGCCTTCTTCTGCTAATAGCATGACGTCGGTATCTGCAGCCATTTGGCGATACGATTTAATATATGCAGCTTTATTGAGTTGTTCTAAATAGAGAGCAAGTGCCTTCTCAATGATTTTATTTTTAGGTACTTTGAGCTCGGTAGCTTTCTCTGAAAGCGCTGCAAATAGGGGGTCTGGTAGGGAACTCGTGAAAACTTGCATATTTATGATTTATAAATATAAAATTAAGCAATCCTTGCGAACACAGCAAAAAAAAGCCCTCCAATTGGAAGGCTTGTAGGTATTTTAAGGGACAACCTTTTTAAAATGCTCAATTACAAATCGCAGTAGCGGTAGCCTCGAGGATTTCTCGTACTTCTGCAAGGGTTGGCGCCTCAGCATAGGTTCTTAAAACGGGCTCGGTTCCCGACGGACGGATCATGACCCAGCGTTCATCGTCGAAGAAATACTTGAAACCATCGATGGTTTGCACTTCGCGAACTTGGTATTTGCCGAAAGATTTATAGTTGTCTGCTTTGCAGTTGGCAATGATTTTTTGTTTGAGTTCTTCGGTGATGTGAAGGTCGTTGCGTTCAAATTGGAACGGCCCAACAATTGCATAAACTTCGTCGATGAGTTCGTCGAGGGTTTTGCCTGATTTGGCCATGAATTCCCATACAATGAGGCCCATCCAGATGCCGTCGCGCTCTGGAATATGTCCTTTAACAGCGATGCCTCCTGATTCTTCACCACCCAGGAGGACATCTTCTTTGATCATGATATTGGCAATTTCTTTAAAGCCAATTTTGGTCACTTCTAATTCTAGGCCATAATGCTTGCAGAGTTTTTCGACGCGCGGCGTGACCGAAAACGCAATGACCACCTTGCCTGTCATTTGTTTGTACTTGACCATATAATGGATCAAAAGCAAGATGATGTGGTGAGAATCTACAAACTCGCCGTGGCTGTTGTAAAGGCCAATGCGGTCTGCATCGCCGTCGGTGGCGAGAGCGCAAGAGATGTCACCTCTTGATTTGATGGTTTGGGCGAGTTCTTGAAGGTTTTTGGCAATGGGCTCTGGAGCTGTTCCCATGAAGGATGGGTTGGGTTCGCAGTGCAGGAGCTCGACTTCAGGTAAAACGAGCGGCAGCGCGCGTTGGCCAGCGCCGTACATGGCGTCGTACATCAGCTTAAGACCTGAGTTGCGGATGGCAGCGAGGTCAAAATTGGCTTTTACGTGGTCGATATAACGTGTCTCGATGTCGATTTCTTCGAGCTGACCTGAACTGAGTGCTCCTTGGAGGTCAATTGCTTGAAAATCGATGCTGCACACATCTGGGATGAGCGCCTCTACTTCGTTTACTTTTTCGGGCTCGAGTGGGCCACCAAACTTGGCTTTCAATTTGAAACCATTGTACGATGGCGGATTGTGGCTTGCTGTAATGATGATACCGACTTCGCAGCCCAACTGATTGGCAGCTAGTGAGATCATTGGCGTAGAGACAAAGCCGCGGGCCATTTTGATTTGAATGCCTTGCGCTAACAAAACTTTGGCAGCGGTTTCCATAAAGAGTTCGCCTGCAAAACGGCAGTCGTGGCCAATCACGACCGTTGGGTTTTCAAATTGTGCCTTGAGCCAGATGCCTGTGGCTTCTGTAACGCGGGCTACGTTTTCAACGGTGAAGTCTGCTGCAATGATCGCTCTCCAGCCATCGGTTCCAAATTTAATAGGTGTTGCCAAAGTAAAATTATTTAGTAAAATGTTGAACTGTTGTTTCGATGATCTGGATGCATTCGAGGAGTTGCGCTTCGTCAATGACGAGTGGCGGAGCAAAACGAATGATGTTGCCGTGGGTAGGCTTGGCCAATAGGCCGTTTTCTTTGAGTGCAACGCACAAGCGCCATGCGGTGTCGGAATTGGGTCCGTCATTGACCACAACCGCATTGAGCAAGCCTTTACCACGTACCTTGACCAGTAAGTCTTGTTGGTCAATGATGCGCTGCATTTCGCTTCTGAACAAATGGCCGAGCTTGCGTGCATTTTGAATGAGGTGTTCTTCTTCAACAGCCGTGAGCGCAGCAATTGCTACTTTGGCCGCAATCGGATTTCCGCCGAAAGTGGATCCGTGCTGCCCCGGCTTGATGACCATCATGATGTGGTCGTCGGCGAGCACTGCAGAAACTGGGTAAACACCACCGGAAAGTGCTTTGCCTAAAATGAGGATGTCAGGACGGGCATAGGTTGCGGCTTGTTGTTCGCATTTATTTTCACAAGTACAGTTGCCACAAACCGCCAAAAGGCTACCGGTGCGTGCAATGCCTGTCTGAACTTCATCGGCAATAAACAACGCGTTGTGTCGGGTGCAAAGCGCTCTGGCCTGACGCATGTAGTTGTCGTCGGGCGTATATACGCCGGCTTCGCCTTGGATAGGCTCAACTAAAAATCCAGCTACATTTGGTTGGGAAAGTGCGGTTTCAAGTGCAGCGATGTCATTGTAAGGAATAGAGATAAAGCCAGCAGGATACGGGCCAAAATTTTTGTTGGAGTCGGGGTCCGAAGAAAAAGAGACAATTGTGGTGGTGCGGCCATGGAAATTGCCTTCGCATACCACAATTTGCGCTTGGTTCTCTGCGATACCTTTTTGCTCATAGGCCCATTTGCGACACAATTTAATTGCAGTTTCTACCGCTTCAGCTCCGGTATTCATCGGTAGTACTTTGTCAAAACCGAAGTAGTTGGTGACGTACTTTTCGTAGTCTCCGAGGCAGTCGTTGTAGAAAGCGCGGGAGGTCAGTGCCAGTGTTTTGGCTTGATCGATGAGCGCTTGGGTAATTTTGGGATGTGCGTGCCCTTGATTGACAGCCGAATAAGCAGAAAGAAAATCAAAATAGCGTTTGCCATCGACGTCCCAAACGTAAACACCTTCGCCTTTTGTTAAGACAACGGGTAGCGGGTGGTAGTTGTGGGCGCCATACTGATCTTCTAGATCGATGTAGGCTTGGGTTGTGTCGGAATGAGTAATTGTTGATTGCATAGGAAGCAAAGATAAGGCAATCTTGTTTTTTTAGGAATAATTTAACAACACTTTACGCATATGCGTCTAAATTTGTAACATGCATTGGTCCAAACGCTTGGTTTTTCTACTTACCCTATTTGCTTTTTTAAGCAACTTGTCGTTCGGTATGGCCATTCCAGGTGCCAGATCAACCCAACAAGCAGCACTTTCTATTTCGAGCAACCAAGGCAAATTCCAGCAAAAATCCAACAAGGATTTTACAATGAGTACCTGCGAGTGCCTAGAAGAAATCGAAGAGTCCGAACTAGAATCTGATGCAAATCCTTGTGCCGCAACCAAAGACCATACCTGTGCTGTTCAGGGCTTCATCGGGTTTTATCTACAACAAAACAACAACCACCAACATACAGCCAAATTTGGGCTTGGCGCATTTCGCACTTGGTTATGGTCTAATCAAAAAGTAATCGTTCATTTTCAGGTATTTAGGATTTAAAAAGGAAGCAACGCAACATCGTTTTTGTACTTTTTAAACCCAATTTATGACTGAAAAACAAGCGATAGCGCATGTCTTACATGTGCTAGAACATTACCTGCCGAGTCAGGCACCTTTAAAAGATTTTATACACCACAACACGCTGCACGCCTTTCAAGACTTGCCTTTTCATCAAGGTTTGCAAGCCGCGCAAGAATTATTTGGCTACCAAACCTATGCGCCGCTTTCTTTTTATCGCGAGCGGTATCGCGAAGGTCAAATTTCCGAACCAATACTAGATCGCGTGCTTGGACAAAAAGCGCAAAGCGGTTTTAAAAACGACCTCATCAATCGTACTTTTGACGAAACCACCATCCCAATTGTGGGTTCCTTGAGGAGTAATTGGAAGGTTCAATTGGGCTTCGATTTAGACACGCGAGTACACCCCATTTTATTCAGACTGGTGAGCAGTTACCTCGATCAAGGCATCTCTATTTGGAAATTTCCGATTGATGGCGGGGACTTTTTGAGTGCCATTCGCGTGTTGGAACAGGAGGGCTTCAGCTCTTTATTTAATGGCAAACGAGCGCGTCAATTACTGCTGAATCCGACCCTCACTTTACAGGATTTGCTACAAATTCTGACTGGAAATCAGATCTATACTGAAGCGTATTTACTCGATCAGCAATTTGCGCATCCGGGCTATTCCGGAATGGTATTGCAAGTGGAGAAAAACCCACAGGCACTCATTCAACCTAGGCCAATTAGCCTCGAACAACTTATGTTCTTGGAATGCCTGTTGGAAATCGACGCCTTAGATCAGCATTTTAATCAGCGTTGGAAGACCCTCCACGATTTTGAGTTAGCAACTTATACCTTTGATAAACATCAACTGACCACCAATGAAATATTTGGTATCAAAGCCATTTGGCAGGAAGCTTATGAATGGACTTTCTATGATCAGGTATTGGCTGGCTTGCAATATAAAGCACCTTTTAGCGATGGTCAATACCAGGCTCAGGGTATCTTTTGTATAGATGACCGCGAGTGTTCGCTCAGAAGACACATCGAGGCACTGCATCCGTCTTTTGCAACATTCGGCACGCCAGGTCATTTCAATATCGAGGCCTACTTTCAACCAGAGGGAGCGAGTCAGCGCACGAAAATTTGCCCGGCACCCGTAAAGCCGACGCACCTCATTCTTGAGAAATCAATCGGAACCAAAAGAAACGCTGAATTGCATTTTTCCGCGCAAACTTATGGATTGGTTTTTGGCTGGATCCTCACCCATACTTATGGTTTTTGGTCCGCACTGAAATTAGCTTTGGCCATTTTTAAACCTTCCATTAATAAGATGACTGTTGCCTCCACACAACACATGCACAAAGCATCTCAACTTTCTGTTTGGAGCGAAGGGCAAATGACTCCAGATGGTTTACAGATTGGCTTTACAATCGACGAAATGACCAAAATTGTGAGTTCCCTTTTAAAAAGCATCGGTCTGACATCCAATTTTGCGCCGCTTGTTTATATGGTAGCACATGGTTCGAGTAGTTCCAATAACACGCATTACGCGGGTTATGACTGCGGCGCTTGTTCGGGTAGGCCAGGATCTGTAAATGCCCGAGCCTTCGCCTACATGGCCAATCATCCGACTGTCAGACAACAGCTCAGGATACTTGGATTTGATATTGCAGCACACACGCAATTTGTGCCTGTTTTACACGATACCTGCCGCGATGAATTCAGTTTTTATGACCTCGACCAAGTGCCAGTTTCTTTGATAGACCAGTTGGCAGCGGACCGCAGCTTTTTCAAGAAGGCTTTAGAGGCCAATGCAGTAGAACGCTCTAGAAGATTCATCACAATTGGCGCGCAAAAGTCAAAAGCCGCACTGCATCAGCAGGTCAAGTTGCGTTCGGTGTCATTGTTCGAACCACGACCAGAGCTCAATCATGCCACTAACGCACTTTGTATTGTGGGGCGCCGCTCTTTTTCAAGAGATTTATTTTTGGACAGACGCGCCTTTTTAAATTCCTATGATTTCAGTCAAGATCCAGAGGGGCTTTCTTTGGAAGGGATTCTCAATGCAGTCGCTCCGGTATGCGGTGGCATCAATTTAGAATATTATTTCTCTAGAGTAGACAACCACCAACTAGGAGCAGGTACTAAACTACCACACAATGTCATGGGGCTGCTTGGCGTTGCCAATGGCATCGACGGTGATTTAAGAACGGGTTTACCGAGTCAAATGATTGAAGTTCACGACCCCTATCGTTTGCTGGTGGTGGTAGAGCAAGTGCCTCAGGTGGTCAGTGCCGCTATTCAAAGAAACCCTTCAACTTATGAATGGTTCAATCGAGAATGGATCCGTTTGGTTGCTTTTGATCCAGCAGAAAAAGCCTTTTTTGTATGGCAAAATGGCGGGTTTTCACCCTATGAAGTGCAGCAGTTAGGCCTTCCTAAAGTAAGTGACATTCTAACTTCTTTGGCGGGATCCTCAGCTAATTTTCCTGTTGTCGAACTTCAAAATCAAGCCTCATGAGTACAATCAGTTTTATACATGCCTATATAGGGCTGCCGCTGTTTGCATTTTTTGCCAGCTTGTTACTTAAAAAACGACAGGAAAGCGCACTTTCTATATTGAGTTATTCCACTGCTGGTTTGCAATTGGGGTTGGTCTTGATTTATGGCTTCTTTTGGCTTAAAGGCGGATCTAACCCCACACAATTCAAAGAATTATCCGTTTACAGCTCCGAAAACTACGAGTTTTTCATTGATTTTTTAGTCGACAAACTGACGCTCGTTTTTGCATTTCTTGGCGCCTCGCTAAGTTTTCTGATCACCATTTATTCGAGATACTATCTGCATAGAGAAGAGGGTTACAAACGTTTTTTCAACACGATTTTATTCTTCAATTTAGGCTATACGCTCATTATTTTCTCAGGAAATATGGAGACCCTCTTTATCGGTTGGGAAATTTTAGGTGTTTCGTCTTTTCTCTTAATTGCCTTTTATCGAGAGCGTTTGTTGCCTGTCAAAAATGCCTTGAAAGTGTTCTCGGTGTATCGCATTGGCGATATTGGTATTATCCTCGCTATGTGGTTATTGCACCATTTGTGGCATGCGAATGTCACCTTCACGGAAATGAATGCGAATGTCAGTATGAACCACCATTTATCCAATGCTACCGGAATAGGCTTACTCATTGCTTTCTTGTTTTATGTCTCTGCGGCAGCAAAATCGGCCCAACTCCCGTTTTCGTCTTGGCTGCCGCGAGCAATGGAAGGTCCAACGCCATCTAGCGCTATATTTTATGGCTCGATGTCGGTGCATATTGGTGCGTTTTTAATGTTGCGCACGATGCATTTTTGGGAACAACAAGTAGTTTTCAAAATCTTTCTGATTGCTGCAGGCTTGTTAACGGCACTCATTGCATCGGCAATAAGCCGGGTGCAAAGCTCGATTAAAAGCCAGATAGCCTATGCGTCCATCGCTCAAATTGGTCTCATTTTCGTTGAAATCGCGTTTGGCTGGGACAACCTCGCTTTAATGCACATCCTCGGCAATGCCTTTTTGCGTACCTATCAGCTATTGATTTCTCCATCTATTGTCAGTCATAAGATCAGAGAACAGCTCTATCAAAATTCGTCGCCGCTTGAGTTGAAGGATTCATACTGGCAACAAACAATCCGTCGGCTTTACATCTTGAATTTGAAAGAATGGAACCTCGATCTTTTGTTGTACAGATCCATTTGGAATCCGTTAAAGCGCATTGGTAGAGGTTGGAAAATCCTCAATTTTCAATATGTGTTTTGGGTCATGGCAGTCGTGTTAATTGTTGGTATCGTTCTTCGTTTGAATGAAGCGCAATTTTCGGCTCAACTGCTTCATCAATTGCCTTTTTTCTTTGCCTTTTGGGGCTTTCTGATTGCGGTAAAAGCATTTACTGAAAGAGATTCTGTGCGCAAGAGCCTGACGCTAATTATGTTCAATCATGTCTCAATTTCACTCGCCCTTTCCTTTAACGAACATTTTGACAACGCGCACCACGCCTGGTACCTTAGTGGTATTGTCTTGTCTTGGGCGATTGGTTATCTCCTGCTGACTCGTATGAGAAAAACAGAATGGATCAGTCTTGATAATTTTTACGGACACATTTACGAATACCCCAAAACCGGATTTGTGTTTCTAATGGTTTGCCTCGGTTTATCCGGATTCCCTATTACGCCTTCGTTTGTTGGAGAGGATTTGATTTTTTCTCATATCCATCTGTCGCAAGTAGGCCTTGCTTTTTTTACCGCATTTAGCCTTGTCATCAATGGTTTGGCCACTATGCGCATTTATGCACGTGTGTTTTTAGGTCCACATATTAAAACCTATCATCAAATCGCTAAACGTTCTTCTTAATACTACGAAAAATGAAAAATTCAATTTCAAATAAATTATATCTGAGTGAACTCAGGAATTACTGGAAAGCAGATATGCTATCGGGTTTTTTAATCTTTCTATTGGCCTTGCCCCTGAGCTTAGGGATTGCAAAAGCCAGTGATTTTCCGCCAATCTACGGTTTACTTACGGCTATGTTTGGTGGCGTTATCGTGTCATTCATCATGGGCGCGCCACTCACCATCAAAGGCCCAGCAGCTGGCTTAATTGTTATTGTTGCGGATTCCGTTGCACAGCTAGGCCATGGCAACAATCAACTAGGCTGGCATTTAGCGCTGGGCGCTATAATTGTGGCAGGCGCGCTTCAGGTACTCATGGGTTGGCTCAAATGGGGCAAGTACACAGACATTTTTCCGCTCTCTGCCGTTCATGGCATGCTGGCAGCAATTGGCATCATCATCATTAGTAAACAGGTGCATGTATTGGCTGGTTTTTCACCGACAACCTTAGAGGGCAAACCCATGACAGAACCGCTTCAGTTACTCGCTGAATTTAAAAACACTATTCCGCAGTTCTTTATGCATTGGCAAGTAGCTGTGATTGGTTTGGTTTCTTTGGCAATTGTTTTCATTTGGCCCTATTTCAAACAACCTTTACTCAAGAAAATCCCTTCGGCACTTGTTGTCATTATTGTTTCTATTTTAATGGTCAAGTTGTTTGGCATCCACAATACCGCAACTTTTAAACCCTTGCTCTCTTTTGATCAGGCACTTTTTGATGTCTTGCACATCAATGAAAGTTTCGAAGGCTTCAACCAGTTTGGCTTGTTCATCAAGTTTGTTATTATGTTTGCTTTGGTTGGGTCACTCGAGTCCTTATTAACCGTGAAAGCCGTTGATTTACTAGATGCCCAAAAACGCAAATCCAATTACAACAAAGACCTCATGGCGGTTGGCTTTGGCAATATGCTTGCTGGTATCTTTGGTGGCTTACCCATGATCTCTGAAGTAGCGCGTTCTTCAGCCAATGTATCGAATGGCGCCAAATCTATTTGGGCCAATTTTTTTCATGGTCTGTTTATTCTTTTGTTTTTAATCGTGGATGTGTCGTTCAGCGACCTTATTCCGATGTCTGCACTGGCTGCGCTATTGACCGGGGTGGGGTGGAAGCTAGCACATCCAAGAGAGTTTGGCTCTGCATTCAAAATAGGTGCTGATCAATTATTGGTCTTTTGCACTACTGTTGTTGTAACTTTAGCTACTGATTTATTAGTTGGCATAGGAGCTGGAATCCTACTCAAATTGTTCCTGCACTTGGTCAGAGGGGTTCGTTTTTTAGACCTCTTCCGTTTGAAATTACAAACTGAAAAATCAGTTATTCGAATTGAAACACCACTTGTATTTACTAATTTTATCCAACTTCAAAAAGTATTAAATAGCCACGAACGTTCGGAAGATCTTCACATCGATTTGACAACATGTCATTTTATCGATCACTCGTCTATGGAGGCACTGCACTTATTGCAAGAAGATTTTAAAAATGCGGGTGGCCACCTCAATATTATTGGTATTCATGAATTCAAACCTTTACATCAATCTAAACACCATGCAGCTGCCCGCCGTAAATAACCTGAAGTTCAAATGCTTTTTTATATTCATTTCATTTTTATTTGAACTTTCCGTTGTCGCTCAAAAGCAAATCGATGATCAAGTGCACGGCTGGGTGGCGTATCAAGGCAATCACCACTTGAGCACTAAATTTGACTTACATACCGAATACCAGTGGCGTCGTACAGATGGTTTTGCCGATTGGCAGCAATCGCTAACGAGAATTGGCCTTGATTATAAGCTGAATCCATCAGTGACTATTTCTGGTGGTTATGGCTGGATTCTCACATATCCTTATGGAAGTCAACCTATAGCGAATCGAACAAACGAAAACCGTTTGTGGCAACAAGTGATTTTAAAACAACCGATTGGCAACTTTCAACTACAGCATCGGTACAGGCTTGAGCAACGCTGGATAGACAACCAATTCAAGCAGCGCATGCGCTACCGCGCCCAAGTTTTGATACCGCTGCAAAAATCTTTCGTCGACAAGCAACAGGGTTGGTTTTTGAACCTAAACGATGAAGTTTTTTTGGGCTTTGGTTCCGGAATCGGTAAAAACATTCTCGATCAAAATAGGTTTATTGGCGCAGTGGGTTATCAATTCAATAAGGATTTCAGTATGCAAATGGGTTACCTCAATCAGTTTGTGATCAAGCCTGATGGTTTGCACATGGAGCGCAACCACACACTTTGGACTGCAATTACCTATAATTTAGATTTTTCAAAGTAGGTTTGTGTGAT
>CANHBA010000027.1 GCA_947458985.1 Flavobacteriales bacterium | reverse complement strand
GCCATTAGGGAAAGCTGAAAACATCCAGGGGTCGCTACTTTTTTACTTCGTTATTCTTTTTGTCCTTTTCACATACTTTGCCATGATGAATTACAAGAACCTCAAGAAGCAATTCAGATTAGCACGCTTGGTTTTCTTCATTTATTTAATAGGCCTAGTGAGTATTTTAGTACTCGGAAGCATTGGGTTTTTTGCTCCTGCTGCGGTTTCAATTCAGTTGGGTATTGGCTATTATATTTGTGTAGTGGGCCTTCCATTTTCATACTTTGCTTTTAAAGGCGTCAAAAAAGACAAAGAAATTCTTGAATCTCTAGATCGCCTCCGTTAATTATGAATTTTCTTTCTGTTGAGCAACTCACCAAATCTTATGGTGAGCGCCTCTTATTTTCCGACCTTACATTTGGTATTGAACAAGGTCAAAAAGTAGCCATAGTAGCCAAAAATGGCGCTGGTAAATCTACGCTTTTGCGCTGCTTGCTCGGTCTTGAACCGCCAGATAGCGGAACGGTTACCTTTCGCAAAGAATTGCGCATTGCCTTCATGGAGCAAACTGAAGACCTCAATCCAGAGCTCAGTGTGCTCGATGCCGTGCTCGATCACGACCTTCCCGAAATCAAGCTCATTAAAGCATATACAGATGCACTTGCAGCAAACGACGAAGCCAAACTTGGCGACTTATACCAAGAGCTCACAGAACACCAAGCCTGGGATTTAGAAGTAAAAGTGCAGCAAGTATTATCTGTTCTCAAACTCAGTGGCATTACCCAAAAGGTAGGTCAGTTATCGGGTGGTCAGAAAAAACGTGTGGCGTTGGCCAAAGTACTGCTCTCTGAAGCAGAATTTTTGATCCTAGATGAACCCACCAACCACCTCGACCTCGACATGATCGAATGGTTAGAGCAATACCTATCTGCTTCTCAACTCACGCTCCTCATGGTGACCCACGACCGCTATTTCCTAGAGGTGGTTTGCGACACAATTTTAGAGCTCGCCGACCAAACTGTTTATCGATACAAAGGGAATTTCTCTTATTACCTCGAAAAGAAGGCAGAGCGCGAAGATCAACTACAGTCTACCATCGAAAAGGCTAAGAACACTTTTCGCAAAGAACTCGATTGGATACGCCGCCAACCCAAGGCACGCGGCACCAAACAAAAGGCACGCGTAGATGCTTTCTCAGATTTGAAGAAGGTGGCCAATCAGCGCCTAGACGAAGATGAGCTAGAGCTGCCCATTAAAATGGAGCGTCTCGGGACAAAAATCGTCGAGTTCCATAAAGTTTCGAAAGCTTTTGGAAACCGCGTTATGCTAGATGATTTCAGTTATCATTTTCAGCGTCAAGAACGCCTTGGTATTGTGGGCAACAACGGTGCTGGAAAAACTACCTTCCTAAAAATGCTGACCGCAGAGGCAGCGCCTGATAGCGGTAAAATTGTCATTGGAGACACCATCGTTTTTGGTTATTATTCTCAAGATTTAATTGAGGTAGATCCGAATATGAAGGTGATTGATGTCGTTAGGGAAGTGGCCGAATTTATTCCATTAGAAAAAGGACGGCAGTTGTCAGCGGCTCAGCTCCTCGAGCGCTTTTTGTTTCCACGAGACATGCATTATCATTTTGTGCACAAACTCAGCGGTGGTGAAAGACGCCGTTTAAAGTTGCTGCGGGTACTGATGCTTAATCCGAATTTTTTGATCCTCGATGAGCCTACCAATGACCTCGACATCTTTGCAATGTCGGTTTTGGAAGAGCATTTGCGCTTGTTTCAGGGTAGCTTAATTGTGGTATCTCACGACCGCTACTTCATGGACAAAATGGTCGATCATCTTTTTGTATTCCAAGGAGAGGGCCGTATCAAAGACATCACAGGAAACTACCATAGCTACAGAACAGCGCTTGCGCAGGAACAGCGAGACTCAAAAAATGCAAGCAAACAACCTGTTATCGAAGCCCCCGTAACAATTGTAGAGCCCGAAAAAAAGCGTAAATTGAGTTACAAAGAAAAGCAAGAATTCGAGCAAATCGAAAAAATGCTACCGCAGTTAGAGACTGAAAAAGAACAATTGAGTTCAGAGTTGTCTAGTGGCAACCTGAGTAACGAGCAGCTGATGGAGAAAGGAGCGAGGTTAGGTGTGGTTGTTAATCAGATTGATGAATTCACTTTGCGCTGGCTCGAGCTTTCTGAATTAGCTTAAGATATTTGACTCTTTTCCAAATTGCCTATAGGAAAGAACAATGGCAAGGGTGGCGAGTAAACACATCACGCTAAAAACCCCGGCAAAATAAAGCCAAGAGAGTGTTCCAGCAACGAGTTCTTTCGTAGCTAAAACCACATTTACCACAGGTATAAAAGCAGTGTTAAGGTTGAGTTCTATTCCTGGGAAAAATCCAACCATGGCAGGCAATACCATCACAATGTTGAGTGGTGTAATGATACTCTGCGCTTCCTTGAAACTCTTGGCGTAAATAGCAATCGGAATCATGACGCCCGCAAAGAAAATAACGAGCGGTAATAGGAGTGCAAGTAAAGAGCCAATAAAATACGGTGTTAAAATCCCGTGAATGACCTTCAAAATTTCTTGATTCTCAGAAAGGTCTAAAAATTCAATAGAAATAAATAGTCCAATTAGCGAACAGCTTGCTGCAAGCATTCCTGAGCTCACCACGACTAGCATTTTGCCAATGAGTATTTTCCAGCGAGCAACAGGGACGGTAAGTAAGGTTTCTAGTGTGCCGCGTTCTTTTTCGCCTGTAAAGAGGTCGATGGCTGGGTACATGCAACCAATAAATCCGAATGCAATAAACATATAAGGAAGAATACCGCCAGCCAGTTGCCCAAGCATTTTTTTGTCGCTCGCACAATTGATAGTGTTGTTGGCTAAGGGTTTGATTTGTTCTGCTCGCAAACCTAAAGTTTGAAGTCGTTGTGCATCGGCATTGGCTTGAAGACTTGATCCGTAGAGGGCTGCACGTTCTGGACGCCCCACCTCAGATGCATCGAGTAGCCAATTGATGGTAATTGTTTGTTGGTTCTCGCGTAAGTTATTTTCATTGGCAGGAATGATCAGGCCCAATTCAATTTGGTCTGCTTCAATTGCTTTTCTGAGCGTGAGGCTGTCTTTGAAAACAACAATCTTTTTAGGTCCAACTGCAGCGGGGATTTTTTCAAGTTGCTTGATGTAGTTTTTGTTGTGGTCACCAACAATTCCAACCTTCATCATTTTGGCATCAGCGCTCTCTTCAAAGGATTTTGAAATTTCGACAAAAACGTTTATGATAATGGGGAAGGCCAAAAGTGGAATCACAAGCATGGTCATGAGCGTGCGGCGGTCGCGGAGGGTGTCGAGGAGTTCTTTGCGAAAAATACGGAAGATCATAACTGAGAATTTGGAGCTTGGACAATACGAATGAATTCTTCGGTGAGGTTGGCTGTTTGCATATTCGCTCTAAAATCGGCCATGGTGCCGTTGTACTTGAGCGTACCTTGGTGTATGATCGCGAGGTCGTCGCAGAGTAAATCGACTTCGCTCATGATGTGACTCGAAAAGATAACGGTTTTGCCTTGGTCTTTGCAAGAGCGAATGAGTTTGATGATGTTTTCGGCGGTAATGACGTCTAGTCCGCTTGTTGGCTCATCAAAAATGACGACACTCGGGTCGTGGATCATGGTGCGGCAAATGGATACTTTTTGTTTCATGCCAGTGCTGAGCTTGCCGATGCGCTTATGGAGGAAGTCTTGCATGTGCAGCAGCGAGAAAAGTTCTTCTTTGCGTTGTTCCCTAGCTGCTTTTTCTACGCCATAGAGATCGGCGTAGTAGTCGATGACTTCAATAGGAGTGAGCCTTGCATACAAGCCAGTGGAGCCCGTTAAAAAGCCGATGTGCTTGCGAGCCTCTTGTGGATAGCTCAGGGCGTCAATTCCGTTGATATGGATTTGTCCAGATGTGGGGGCAATGAGTGTTGCGATCATGCGCAAGGTGGTGGTTTTACCCGCGCCATTAGGGCCTAGTAAAGAAAAAACCCTACCCGGCTGGCAAGAAAAGCTGAGGTCTTGAACGGCAGTTGCTGTTCTTTGATCGGTGTTGAGTTCTTTGCGCTGCTGTTTGGTCAGCGTGAAGGTCTTGTTGAGGTTTTGAACAGAAATCATATAGAATGCGTTGACGAAGGAACGAGTGATTTGTTACAGCCGCAACACTTAAAACTTGAGCGCGCGATCGGCTGAGGCAATGGCTTTGTTTTTGTTGGCGAGTTGACCACAGGCAGCATCGATGTCTTTGCCACGGCTGCGGCGTACATTGACGATGAGGTTAAGGGATTCTAGATACTGTGCAAAGGCTTCCACTTTTCGCGGATCGGCTTGTTGGTATTTGCCGTCGTCTATGGGGTTGTATTCGATGATGTTGATTTTGCAAGGAACGCACTTTGCAAAATTGGCAAGCTCGCGTGCGTCGGTGAGGTCGTCGTTGAAATCTTTGAAGATGATGTATTCGAAAGTGACGCGAGAGCCAGTTTTGGCATGGAAATATTGTAGCGCCTCAGAGAGTGTTTCTAGGTTGTTGCTCTCGTTGATTTCCATGATTTGGTTGCGCTTTTGATCGTTGGCAGCGTGCAGGGAAAGTGCCAGGTTGAACTTGACGTCGTCGTCGCCTAATTTGGTGATCATTTTGGCTATGCCAGCAGTTGAAACCGTGATGCGGCGCGGCGAAATGCCTAGGCCATCTGGACTGCAAAGGCGGTCAATGGAAAGCAAAACATTTTTGTAGTTGAGCAAGGGTTCGCCCATGCCCATATAAACGATATTGCTCAGGTTTTGAGTGTAGTTTTGTTGCGCTTGTTCTTGAAGGTAAACCACTTGATCGACGATTTCGCCGGCGCTGAGATTGCGCATGAGTTTGAGCCTGCCGGTAGCACAAAACTGACAAGACAAGCTGCAGCCAATTTGGGAAGAGATGCAGGCGGTCATGCGGGTGCTGGTTGGTATAAGAACACCTTCGATGACCTTGCCGTCGTCAATAGTGAATGCACTTTTGATGGTGCGGTCTTTACTGATTTGTTGGTCTTGAAGGGTAATGTAGTCGATGTAGTAGTGCGTATCCAGCCAAGCGCGAAAAGCCAAGCTGAGGTTGCTCATTTGATCGAAGGAATGTGCATTTTTTTGCCACAGCCATTCCCAAACTTGTTTGGCTCTAAATGGTTTTTCGCCAAATTCGGTGAAGCTCGTTTTGAGTTCGTCTAACGAGAGATTGCGAATGTTGGTGAGGGTGCTAGACATAAAGGCTTAACGGTTCAGCATAACGGGCATCACGAGCATGAGGATGTCTTCGTGTGCATTGTCTTGAACAGCTGGCGTAAGAAGGCCTGCTCTGCTCGGCTCACTCATGGAAAGTTTGATTTCGTCGGCGTCTAGGTTGCTGAGCATTTCGAGAAGGAAACGCGAGTTGAAACCGATTTCGAGGTCGTCACCGTTGTAGTTACAAGTGAGTCTTTCAGTTGCTTCGTTGGCGAAGTCGATGTCTTCGGCAAAAAGGGAAAGTTCAGAGCCCACTAATTTGAGGCGGATTTGATGAGTTGTTTTGTTCGAGAAAATAGAGACGCGTTTAATTGAAGATAAAAACTGTGCGCGGTCTATGGTGAGTACGTTCGGGTTTTCTTTCGGGATAACGGCTTCGTAATTAGGGTATTTGCCATCGATCAAGCGACAAACCAATACCAAGTCGGCAAATGTGAATACGGCGTTGGATTCGTTGTATTCCATTAAGATGTCTTCGTCGCCGCGCAAGTTAGACTTGAGGAGGTTCAGCGGTTTTTTAGGTAAGATAAAAGCGGAGCTACCACTCGCCTCGGCGTCGGTTCTTTTGTAGCGCACTAGTTTGTGAGCGTCGGTAGCAACAAAGGTGATTTCAGAGCCCGCAAACTGACAGAACACACCACTCATGACAGGGCGGAGGTCGTCGTTGCCAGTGGCGAAAAGCGTTTTGTTGATGGCTTTTGCCAAAACAGCACCAGAAAGTTTGATGGCACTTTTGTTAGCGAGTTCAGGAACTTTTGGAAATTCTTCGCCATTGAAGCCAACCATTCGCGATTTTCCGTTGTCGTATGCGATTTCAATTTGAAAATTGCTTGGGTTTACTTTGAAAGTACAAGGTTGGTCTGGTAGGTTTTTGAGTACGTCTAGCAATAATTTTGCAGGTATGGCAATTTTGCCGTTTTGTTCAGATTGCACTTCGAGTTTGGTCATCATGGTGGTTTCTAGGTCGGAGATAGAAACCGTGAGCATGCCATCGGTGATCTCGAAAAGGAAGTTATCGAGGATAGGCAGGGTGTTACTTGTATTTAATACACCTGAAATACTTTGAAGGTGACGCAGTAGGGTTGTGCTCGAAGCAATGAAATTCATGACTAAAATTTTGAATTACAAAGTTAACATTTCGGACGTAAAGACACCTTGTTTTCGGTCGGAGATATGAACAATTTCAAAAGAGTTTCAACACCTTTTACTGACTGGAAAATTTGCCACGCAGAAAAACTTTAAGTGCCTCTCGGTGGATGATTTGCTCTGCAAGGCCGTCGAAGTAATTGGAAGTAGGAACAATGGCGTCATTCTTTTCTGGAAGGTCAATTAAATAGAGCAGTTGAGCGCGTTTCTCGTTGGATAGGTTTTCCAGAAGTTTTGATAAATCGTCTAGGAAGTTTGCTGGATGGAGCGTGAATTCGCATTGCGCGCGTTCGAGGTCCTTTTGTAATTGAGCAAAAGTTTGTAGCCGAAAATCTGCGGCAAGTAGTGCTTCTTTATATGCGAATTTTTCTAGCAACTTAAGTTTTGTTTAGCTTTGTACGAAGATACGATGAAAAGAACAGTCGACATTTGCATATCCTTACTCATTCTTGCGCTTTTCTTGCCTTTTGGCTTGCTATTGATGCTTTTCATCTCCCTTGAGTCAGCAGGAGGCGTATTTTATCTGCAAGAAAGAGTTGGTCTGAACGGACACCTATTCAAATTGATCAAATTCAGATCAATGCGACCAAATGCCGATAAGGGAAGTCAAATTACCATTGGCAACAGAGACGCGCGCATCACCCGAACGGGTTATTTTATCAGGCGCTTCAAGCTAGACGAATTTCCACAATTTATCAACGTAATCAAAGGTGATATGAGTATTGTGGGGCCTAGGCCAGAGGTGCCTTTTTACGTCCATCTTTACAACGAAGACCAAAGGAAAATTCTGACATTTAAACCCGGAATTACAGATTATGCGAGTCTTGCCTATTTTCACGAAAATGAAATTTTAGCAAAGGCTGCCGATCCTCAAAAAGCATATATCGAAGAAATTATGCCCGCCAAAATTGCTTTGAATCAGCGCTATCTTTCCGACCCTGGCTTGTTCAAAGACTTAAAGATCATTTGGTTAACCGCTAAGAAAATTATTGGTCTTTAATCTTTTTCAAAAGCGTTCCAAATACCTAGTTTGGGTAATGGAGCTGTGACAGCTATGCGCTCTTTGGTGGTTGGGTGCTCAAAGCTGAGCGTTCGGGCATGCAAGCAAATAGAACCGTCCGGATTCGAGCGCTTGTCTCCGTATTTCAAATCGCCTTTGATGATGCAACCCATATTGGCCAACTGACACCTAATTTGGTGGTGTCGACCTGTTTCAAGCTGAACTTCAAGTAAAAAATAGCGTTCAGACGTGCCAATTTGTTGGTAGTGCAGGGTGGCTTTTTTAGCTCCTGGTGTTGTTTCAGCAACAACATAGCTTTTGTTTTGCGTCTCGTTTTTTTTCAAAAAATGAACCAATGATCCGCTGGCATTTGTAGGTTTTTGCCCAACAATTGCCCAATAAACTTTATTGGTTTCTTTGTCTCGGAATTGTGCATTGAGCCTTTCTAGCGCTTTGCTCGTGCGGGCAAAAACCAAAGCGCCGCTGGTGGGGCGATCTAGCCTGTGTACCACGCCAAGGAACACATTGCCAGGTTTTTGGTACTTTTCTTTGAGGTAGCTCTTGATGAGGTCGGGAAGTATGGCGTCGCCGGTTTTGTCACCTTGCGTGAGTTCTGAAGGCAGTTTATTGACGACAATAACGTGGTTGTCTTCGTATAGAATGCGGTCGGAAATCATGACTGGAGCAAAGCGTCTTTTTGCAGTTTTTCAATACGGCGATTGCGCAGTTGAGCAACCGTTGTGAGCAAGGCAAAAATAATGATCACGTAAATGAGCCAAGTCGGGAACTGTCCGAGTCCTTCACCTTGTGCGTAACTATGCAAGCCAACTAACATGAAGTTCACGCCAAAGAAAGTAAACAAAATGGCAGAATAGCCCCAGAATGCGAGTGCGTTGAATAAGAAACGCCCTTGCAAACCAGGAATCAGTCTGAAATGTAAAATCACTGAATAAACCAATACTGAAACAAGCGCCCAAGTTTCTTTTGGATCCCAACCCCAGTAACGGCCCCAAGACTCATTAGCCCAAACTCCACCTAAGAAGGTACCGATGGTGAGCATAAAGAGCCCTACGGTCATGGTCATTTCGGTGATGTAAGTGATTTCTTGAATATTGAGGCGCACAAGCGCCGCATTCTTTTGCGTTTGAAAGAGGTATAGTTTGATATTGATCAGGCCGAGGATACAAGCCAAGCCCAAGAAACCGTAACTACCTGTAATGATGGCCACGTGGATCATGAGCCAATAGGATTTCAGGACCGGCACAAGTGGCGTGATTTCAGGATCCATGAGGTTCATTTCACTTACCCACAGCATGAGGGCTGCTAATACAGTGGCGCCAGCCAACACAACTTGATTTTTCCGCGCAAAAAGAAATCCTGCAATCATGGTGATCCAGCCAATAAATACCATTGCTTCATAACCATTGCTCCAAGGGGCGTGACCTGAAATAGCCCAGCGCAGACCAAGCCCAATTCCGTGGTAGATAAAAGTGATTAATGTAATGCCAATCAAAATGCGCTTTGGCCAAGTTAGAACGCGGAGTGATTTTTCTGAGCGAAAGAAAATGCCGATGAAGAAAACGACAAGTAATAAAAAGCCACTCAATAAATAAAGTTGATACGAGCGCTTGAAAATCTGCATTTTGTTGTAGCTGATTTCGTAACCAATGGCTTGCTCTGATGGCGCAACAGCTTTGCCTGCTTTGCGTTGGTATTTTTTAAATTTGGAAAGCACGTCGCTGGCTGCTCCAAAGGAATGATTTTGACCACCTTCGTGCACTTCAGCCAAGTAATTGACAAATAACTTAGAGGAAAGCGTGTCTTTCTGTCCGAGTTCCATGCTGAGGGGCACAAACCAAGTATGGTTCGGGTCGTTTTTGCCAGGAATGACGCGCATGAATTGCCACATAAAAATGTTGTTGGCTACTTCGTATTTCTCATTGAGTTTGATGAGTTTTTTATCAAATTCGTTGCGCTTAGATTCTAATTTTTGGTGAGCAGTTTTGTATTCGGCCATCCATTTGAATTCGGAATCTTTGGAGGTAAGTGACATAATGCTTTCGAATTCTTTGAGATTGAGCGCTTCTCTTAAACTTCTAGGCACTTGGATAATAGGTTGGCTCACCCAATATGAAGGATACATGTGCAAGCTCAAGACAAACTGAACCGCATTCAAATCTTTGTATTTGTTGTCGTGGGTGAGTTTGCGTGTCAGCTGATCGGCAAGGGTATGGAAAGGCACAATACGACCTTCGTAGTCTTGAACGAGCAGTGAAGCGAGCTCATCGGCATGTTCGGTCGTGACTTCGTGGTGAACTGGTTTTTTAGCGTGGTTGTGCTGTGCAAAAACATTGGTTGAAAGCAATACGAGAATGATCCCTAAACTTGCTTTTTTGACCTTGATTTTTTTGAGTTGTTCACTTAAGTATTGAAAGCGACCAGCCGGCGCAAACAGCGATAAAATCATGGCGAGCGCCATTAGTAAATAACCGATGTAGGTGATGTTGGTGCCCAAGGAGTCGTGGTTGACGCTCAGTACGGTGCCTTCTTCGTTTTCAGGTGTATTGGGGTCGTCGAGATCATAAGCAGACTGAAAGAAGCGGTAGCCGTCGTAATCAATCACATTATTCATGAAGACCTTTCTATCGAGTTTGACCTTGTTGCGTGGGTCTTCGATGGTGAGTTCGCTTTCAAAAGAAGAGGGAGAATTAGAACCAGGGTATTTGTCGAGTGTGAATTCGCGGCAACGCACGGAGAAGGGGATGTTTTTTTGAATGGAGCCGTATTCCAATTGATAGACAACGCCATTCATGGCAAAACGCTCTGGTTTGGGGAATTTGCCGATACCACCTTCTAAACGGATTTTTTTTGTGGCTTTGCCGTCGCTGAGCTCAACCGTGAGGTAATCTTTTCCGGATTTTTTAACTGGCGCCTTAACGAGCATTTTTTTAGCGTGAGGAATGAGTCTTTTGAAAACAATCTGCTGACCACCAACTATATATAAAGAAAATGTCTTAAATTCAGGCCATTCGTCTAAAGGATAATTGATGTATAGACTATCGGAGGGTGCTCGTCCGCTAGCTCTGACTTTTTCCATTTCGGTCATGGGCAACGCTTTGAGTTCAATGCTTGGATAAATCCAAGTTTTGCCATCTTTGACATGTAAATAAACACCTGGTGCTTGATTGGGTGCGCTTGGGCGTTGGGCCGAAAAATAAAAAGGAGTGGTACCAACCATGAGTACTTCTTCTTCGGTAAGATAATTTGATTTTTTACCTTCAGTTACCAATTCGAGTGCGTTTGCTTTGAATTTTTGATTGACTTGTAAGGAGTCTATGCGGTCAGATTTGAAATCGATGTAGCGAATGGAAATTTCTTTTTTGCCGATATTGGTTTGGTACTCGAAATCATTATTGTTGAATTCGCTCAAATAAGTTTTCCAGGCTTGAAGGGTGGTTGCGCCATTTTTTTGCGTGATATCCTGCGCGTTGATGAGGACATACGGATCTGCAGTGTAAATAAAGTTGTTGCTCGAACCTTCTCGGATCACCATTTGGCCTTCAAAACTGATGTAGCGTGTAACGGCCGCACCTGCGAGGATGACGATAAAAGATAAATGGAAACTCAGCATGGCAATTTTCTCGCGATTGAACATTTTGTAGCGAAAAATATTGGAGACTAATGCTAGCGTGAGGTAAAGCAACAAACCTTCAAACCACGTGGCATTGTAGATGGAGATTTTAGCCGCTTGGATACCGTACATTGATTCTATAAAAGTGGCCAAGCCTATCGCGACTAAAAATACAATTAAGCCAACGCTAGCCCAGCGCATGGAAAAAAGAGAAGAGAGGAGTTTGTCCATCCGAGGAATTTTTTGACAAAAATAGCCAATGTATGCGCAACATTCGTAGAAAGCCCTTATTCTTGTCAAAAAAAGATGTTGCGGTTTTTAATTACAATTTTATGCACCTGCTTATTTGTCGTCAATAAAGGCTTGTGCCAGCCTCTTTCTCACCAAATCAAGGTAGAGGGAGGCGAGGTCTTGCGCTTTTCGCTTCCTTTTGATCACCAGCAACGACTTGTAGATATCTACATTCCGCAATCCGCTAAAGGAAAAAAAGGTCTTCGAACGCTGTACATGCACGACGGCCAGATGTTATTTGATAGCACCCAAACTTGGAATAAAAAGGAATGGAAAATTGATGAGGTCTATGCCACAACACTTGCTAGGTTTTCTCACGAGCCTTTTATTGTAGTAGGTATTCACAACGATCCACCAAATAGGTATGCAGAATTTTTTCCGCAAAAGGTGGCCGCACTCATGCCCGAATCTTATCGAAATTTGTTGATGGATAAACTGTGGAACGGAGAATTAAAGGCGGATGCTTATTTGAATTGGATAGAGCAAACGCTAGTTCCTTTTATCGAACAAGAATTTCAAACCGGCAAACGAACCAAAGACCGCATGGTCATGGGTTCTAGTATGGGTGGGCTCATTTCGCTTTATGCTTTGTGTGAAAAGCCAAAATTATTTGGTGGTGCGGCATGTTTATCAATCCATACACCAATGATCAATTACGGCATGTTTGAGGAAGGAATGGTAGAGGCGCTTGTGGTACCGTTCAATATTTATTTAGAAAAAAACTTAAAAGCTGACAAACAACATTTTCTTTATGTCGATCGAGGTACCGAAACCTTAGATGCTTCTTACAAGCCCTATCACGACCAATTATTAACGACACTTTCGATGGTAGGCTACAATACACAAAACCCACGTTTCTTAGAGGCAATCGTTGTTGGTACCGGACATGATGAACTTGCTTGGTCGGCAAGATGGCATGTTCCATTATTATTCATGCTAACGCGCAACAATTCCCGATAGTTTTCTACATTTGCTCTACTCAATCAAGCATGAAAAAAATCTTACTCTTTGGTGCAGGTTTGTCGGCCTCCACCCTCATCAAATACTTATTGGAGCGCAGTGTTGCTGAATCTTGGCATCTCGATGTTGTCGATCAAGACCCCGACCTCATTCAAGCAAAAATTGGAGCCCACCCAAATGCAACTGCACATTCATTTAACGCCCTAGATTCTCAGCAAAGACTTCCCTACATTGCGCAAGCCGATTTAGTTATCTCGATGCTGCCGGCTGTATACCATGTGGAGGTTGCCAAAGATTGCATTGCTTTAAAAAAACACCTTATTACACCTTCTTATATTTCAGCCGACATGCGCGCGCTCCACGAAGACGCTAAAGCGGCCGGCATTGTGATCATGAACGAAATTGGTGTCGATCCCGGCATTGACCACATGAGCGCCATGCGCATTCTTGACCACATTAACGATATTGGAGGCAAACTTGAATCTTTTAAATCTTATTGTGGTGGTTTAATTGCGCCGTCTTCAGACAACAATCCTTGGCACTACAAATTCACTTGGAATCCGCGAAATGTTGTGCTTGCGGGGCAGGGTTCGGCTGCTTGCTACCGCGAAATGAACGAACTGAAGTATTTGCCCTACCACCGCTTGTTTCAGCGCCTAGATAAAATTCAAATAGAAGGCTATGGCGAGTTTGAAGGCTACGTCAACAGAGATTCGCTTAATTATTTAGACACCTACCATATCCAAGATATCCCAACTATTTTTCGGGGTACCCTGCGTCGCCCGCCTTATTGTGAGGCCTGGGATGTTTTTGTTCAGCTCGGCATGACCGACGACGCTTATCAGATGAATGGTTCTGCCCAACTCACGCCGCGTCAGTTTTTAAATGCGTTTTTACCTTTTGAAACCGGGGTGAGTGTCGAGGATAAATTCCTCAAACTCGTTGGACACCGCAAAGCACTTTTTGAGTTATTTGACTTTTTGGGATTGTTTAGTGATCAAGAAGTATTTGGTATTGAAAAAGCAAGTCCAGCAATGCTGTTGCAAAAAATATTAGTCGAAAAATGGCGTTTAGCACCTGGCGACAAAGACATGATTGTCATGTATCACGAAATTATCTACACAAAAGACAACACCCGTTTTGCCATCAATAGCTCCTTGGTTGTTGAAGGTGAAGACGAACGCTACACCGCAATGTCAAATACGGTTGGTCTGCCTGTGGCAATTGCCGCAAAGCTGATTTTAAACAAGCAAATTCTCGAACGCGGAGTCACCTTGCCTGTTAGTAAAGAAATATATGCGCCAATCTTGTCTGAACTCGAACAATTTGGCATTACCTTTAAAGAATTAGAAAAACAAATCTAAATGGAAAATCAAGAAAACCACATGAATATCGAATTGTCAGAAGACATCGCATTAGGCGTTTATTCAAATTTGGCAATCATTACACATTCACCTGCAGAAGTCGTTTGTGATTTCGTGCAACTAATGCCGGGTATGCCAAAAGGTAAAGTGCGCTCAAGAGTACTCATGACGCCGCAAAATGCCAAAAGATTTTTACAAGCTTTGGCTGAAAACATCGAAAAATACGAGCAAAGTTTTGGCGTCATTGACGAACCTCAAGCTGGCTTTCCTCCAATGAACTTCGGTACACCTAGTACAATGGCTTAGTGCCAACATGTGGACGCTGAGCGTTTGTATCCCCATTTATAATTCCGATGTACGCACATTGGTAAATGCTTTGTGTCTTCAAATTGAGGGTCTCAAGACTGACAATATTGATGTTATCTTAATCGATGATGCATCCGATGACGCGTACAAAACCAATAATCAATTTACAGATTCGAAAGTACGCTTGGTTCAATTAGCTGAAAATATAGGAAGAGCCAAGATTAGGAATGCATTTTTGCAATATACAAATGCAACGTACCTCCTCTTTTTAGATGGAGACAGCACTGTTGCTAATCCCTTCTTTCTTCAAAACTATATCAATTACCTCACTCAGCACCAAGACACTGCTGTTTTGGTCGGGGCAAGTTTATATCAAGTTCAAACACCACCTGCTGCTTACCGCTTGCGCTGGGCTTACTCTACCAATAGAGAAAGCTTAGATTTTGAGCAGCGCAGCAAGGCAGTGCACGCTGGTTTCAAAACAAATAATTTTTTGATCCGAAGGAGCCTGTTGGAGCAATTTCCTTTTGATGAGCAATTAACAGGATATGGTCATGAAGACACCATTTTTGGCTTGCAAATCTTGGAGCAAAACATCCATATAAGGCATCTGAACAACCCTGTCTGGAATTTAAAGTTAGATACGAATACGGAATTCCTTCTAAAAACGGATAGCGCCTTGTCTAATTTACTGTGGTTGCAACAGCGTTACCAAACGCCTCTGCTTTTGGGCACCAATAAGTTGCTGCGTTATTTTCAGCTCGCCAATCGCTATTTTTTGACACGTGGCTTTCTTTGGGGTTTATCTCTAAAAACTGGTTTGTATCGCCGCATTTTAAAAACGGGAAGAGCACCTTTGTTTCTTTTTGATTTGTATCGACTCGGAAGGCTCTATCAATTAAACAAAGACGCGAAGCACGAGCGCAGCTAAGACCTCTTTATCGACACCCCAGTGTTCTATTTCTGCTGCTTTTTTGCAATTTGCTTTGAATTGTTGCAGGCGTGGTGCATTGGTCAAAAGTGCCTTGACACAAGTAGCAATTGCTTCGGGAGAAACAATATCGATTATTTCACCACAATCATGTTTTTGAATCAGACGCTCAATTTCTACCAACCGACTTGAAACAATAGGTGTTTGCGCCTGAATGTAGTCAAACACTTTATTAGGAAGCGCTAATTGGTAATTCAGGCTAAGGGGTTTGTCTAGTGCCAAACCTAAGTCAGCTGCGGCGGTGTAGCGCATTAATTCTGAATAGGGTAGGCGCGGCACAAAGCGAATTTTTTCTTGCAATGAATGCTCGGTAACAAGTTTTTTGATTTCAGGTATAACGTCTCCGTCACCCACTAAAAACAATACCGCATTTGAAATAGAAGCCATGGCAAGTACGGCCTCCTCTATTCCTCTTTGCACGTTTAAACCACTGCCTTGAATGATGAGCATTTTTTGATCATCAGATAGTCCAAGTTCGCTTTTAGACAGGGCGGTAATTGATTCGAGTTGTTGAGGAACGTTGCGAACTACACTTACCTCTAATTTGTACTTGTGTTTAAATATGTTAGCAATAGATTGATTTACTGTACACATTTCCTTCAAGCGTGGAAGAATGAAGCGCTCGATTGCACCCCATATCTTTTGAATTCTTGGTCTATTTGTAAGTTCAGGCACTTCCGTAAAGAGTTCGTGACTATCGTATAAGATGGGGATGCGTTTGAGTCGACTGACTAAAAATGCTGCTGGGAGGGTATCGAGGTCATTCGCAAAGATGTATTCGTGTTTGTGGAAGAGTAAGATGAAAAACAAGCGCAAATTCAGGTTTGCATAGAACAACGCACCGTTTTCAAAACTTAACTTGATGCGGCGCACGCTATAGGTGCGCTTGGGCATCTGAGGACTGCTTTTTTTCTGGCGACCAATTAAATATACTTGAAAACCAAGTGCTTCCAAAACTGTGCAGCTGCGATGCACGCGGTTGTCTGTAGCGAGGTCGCTCGAGACGGTCATATAAACTCTTTTTTGGCGCATTGAAACAAAAGTAACGATTTCCCGTAAGTGTTGCCTGCAATTGAAAAAGAGCCACAGAATAGTTTGTATAAATTTTTTCAAAAACTCTTTGTGATAAAAAAAAGTTTTGTACATTTGCAATCCCAAAACGCAGGTTTAGGGGAACGTTCTTTCACAAAATGTGAATTACCAACATTCAAAACAATACAAGCCGATGTAGCTCAGTTGGCCAGAGCAGCTGATTTGTAATCAGCTGGTCGGGGGTTCGAATCCCTCCATCGGCTCCATGTTGGGGAGATACTCAAGCGGCCAACGAGGGCAGACTGTAAATCTGCTGGTGTACACCTTCGCAGGTTCGAATCCTGCTCTCCCCACAAACACTAACAAAAGAATTCAAGCGGGAGTAGCTCAGTTGGTAGAGCGTCAGCCTTCCAAGCTGAACGTCGCGAGTTCGAATCTCGTCTCCCGCTCACTCTTTTTGTTTGAGCGCCGGTGTAGCTCAGGGGTAGAGCGCTTCCTTGGTAAGGAAGAGGTCACGAGTTCAATTCTCGTCATTGGCTCAATGTAAAATTGCATTTAAGTCCGTTACGCGCTGCGTCTCGGACCTTTATGATAGATAAGTATATTATTAACTAAGTAACAAATACACAAAATGGCTAAGGAAAATTTTGACCGTTCCAAACCACACGTCAACATCGGTACCATCGGACACGTTGACCACGGTAAGACTACGTTGACTGCTGCTATCTCTAGCGTTCTTTCGAGCAAAGGATTGGCTCAGGCTCGTGACTTCTCCTCAATTGACAACGCTCCAGAAGAGAAAGAGCGTGGTATTACCATCAACACGTCTCACATCGAGTACGAAACTGCTAACCGTCACTACGCGCACGTTGACTGTCCAGGTCACGCCGACTACGTAAAGAACATGGTTACGGGTGCTGCTCAAATGGACGGTGCTATCCTCGTTGTAGCTGCAACAGACGGACCAATGCCACAAACACGTGAGCACATCCTTCTTGGTCGTCAGGTAGGTGTTCCTCGCATGGTTGTCTTCATGAACAAAGTGGACATGGTTGACGACGTTGAATTACTAGAATTAGTTGAAATGGAAGTACGTGAATTACTTTCTTTCTACAAATACGACGGTGACAACGCTCCTGTTATTCAAGGTTCTGCACTTGGTGCATTGAACGCTGAACCACAGTGGGTTGAGAAAATCGAAGAATTGATGGATGCAGTCGATACATATATCGAACTTCCTCCACGTGACGTTGACAAGCCATTCTTGATGCCAGTTGAAGACGTATTTACGATCACAGGTCGTGGTACAGTTGCAACAGGTCGTATCGAAACTGGTGTTATCAACTCTGGTGAAGGTGTTGAGATCCTTGGTATGGGCGAAGTTAAATTGACTTCTACTGTAACAGGTGTTGAGATGTTCCGTAAGATTCTTGATCGCGGTGAAGCTGGTGACAACGTAGGTTTGTTACTTCGCGGAATTGAAAAATCGCAAATCAAGCGCGGTATGGTTATCTGTAAACCAGGTTCAACTACACCACACATCGAATTTAAAGCTGAGATCTACGTATTGAAGAAAGAAGAAGGTGGTCGCCACACTCCTTTCCACAACAAATACCGTCCTCAGTTCTATTTCCGTACAACTGACGTAACTGGTGAGATCTTCCTTAGCGATG
>CANHBA010000026.1 GCA_947458985.1 Flavobacteriales bacterium | reverse complement strand
CATGTGCCATGACGCGTTCGAGCACCCAGTGTTCGGCCTGTGCACTTTGGATGACGACTTTTCCTTGTTTTTCTTTGCGGCCTGCGCGGCCTGCCACCTGAGACATCAGTTGAAAAGCGCGTTCATAGGCCCTGAAGTCGGGGCGGTTGAGCAACATGTCGGCATCTAAAATACCTACTAAAGATACGTGGTCGAAATCGAGGCCTTTGGTCACCATTTGCGTACCAATCAAGACGTCGATGCGACGCTGCGAGAAGTCGTCGATGATGTCTTCGTAGGCGTTTTTGGAGCGCGTGCTGTCGAGGTCCATGCGCTTAAAGATGGTATTCGGGAAAAGCAGTTGCAGTTCGTCTTCAATTTTCTCGGTTCCGAATCCGATCATGCGCAAGCGATTGCTGCCGCAATTGGTGCAAGAACCAATAGGTGGAGTGGTGTAGCTGCAATAATGGCATTTGAGCATATTGCTGTGCTTGTGGTAGGTCAGGCTGACATCGCAGTGTTGGCAGCGGGGTGTCCAGGCACAAACCTCACAAGACCATATTGGGGTATAGCCGCGGCGATTTTGAAACAGAATGATTTGCTCTTTTTTGGAGAGCGCAAGTTTCATTTCATCGAGCAATAAACTTGAGAAATGCGACTGCATGTTTTTGAGGCGCTTCTCTCTTTTGAGATCGGCGCAAAGCATAAGTGGTAACTGTAGGCCTTTATAGCGTTCGGAAAGTTGCACCAAATGGTATTTTCCTTGTTTGGCGTTGGTGTACGATTCAATGGAAGGTGTTGCCGAGCCCAAGAGTACTTTTGCATCGTGCAATTTAGCAAGCACAATAGAAGCATCGCGGGCGTTATAGCGCGGGGAGGGGTCGTATTGTTTAAAAGACGCTTCGTGTTCTTCGTCTACGATCACCAAACCGAGGTCGGCAAAAGGCAAAAATACCGAGCTGCGTGCCCCTACAATGATCCTGAATTTATTGGGATCATTGGCCAACACGTGGTTCCAGATTTCAATGCGTTCGTTCTGATTGAAACGGGAGTGATACACGCCAACGAGGTCGCCAAAGTAGTGCTGCAAGCGCCCAATAAGTTGGGTGGTGAGTGCAATTTCAGGAATCAGGAATAACACTTGTTTGCCGAGGTCTAGGTATTGCTGGATGAGCTGAACGTAGATTTCGGTTTTGCCAGAGCCCGTAACGCCATAAAATAGACAAACTTCTTTGGACGCGAAGCCTGTTTCAATTTGCTGAAGTGCTAACTGCTGCACTTCAGTAAGTGGTTTAAATGCACCTTGCCCTTCGCCAACACTAGCATGGCGGTCTACTTGCAAGCGTTCAATGAGCAAAATACCTTGTTTTTCTAAGGTGGCCAAAGCAGATGCACTCACTTCATGTTTGAGCAAAAGGGTTTTGGATACCGGCGCAGCCAAACCTCCTGATTCAGTAGCTAACTGAATAAAGCGGAGCATGGCGTGCAGTTGTTTTTCGGCGCGTGCTTTCCTTTCTAAGGTATTGAGGAAGCTGCTGAGTTGTTCTTCTTGCTGAAAATCTGAGTGTAAAAAAATGAAGAGTTGTGTTTTGGGCGTGTAGCGCTCCTGCACTTCTTCTGCACCTGCAATGAGTTTGAGCTCGAGTAGTTTCTTGAGGTAGGGTTGAATGGTCTTGATCCCCAAACGCTCAGCGATTTCTTTTGAGCTCATTTGGGCCTGCACTTCTAAGAGGTCAAGAATTTCTGCGGCACGCGCACTCAGCTCTGGTCTTTGCAAAGGCGCGTCTGGGTGCAGGCAAAATTTAGATTCGCTGGCCAGCTTGAAATTCGCTGGCAAGGCGGCGTTCATGACATCGCCAATGGGCGCCATATAGTAGGTGCTGATCCAATCCCAGAAAGCGAGTTGCTTGCCCGTGATGATGGGCTGGTCATCGAGGATGGTATCAATGTATTTGGCTTGGTAATTTTGAGGCACATTCGGATGAACATTAGTGACCAAACCGGTTAGGAGTTTGTTTTTTCCGAACGGTACCAATACGCGCAAACCACTGCGCATTTGTGCATTGAATTCAAAAGGAACGCGGTAAGTGAAAACCTGCCGCATCGGGACTGGCAGCAAGACATCGGCAAAGAGTGTCTGGCGCTCAGTCATTTAGTTGCATGCAAAAGACTCCTCTTGCCCAACAACGTTGTCGCCTGGATGGTTAGAGCAAAATAGCAAGAACCCGGTAATTGGTCCACTGCACAGTTCTTTGGTCGATTTTTTATCGATGGCTCTGATATAGGCTTGTTGCGGAGAAGTATAGAATGGTTTGTAGTACGTAACGGTCTGACGCGAAGAGAAAATACCAACAACGCGTTTGCCGTTGCTTACACTGAGGTTTGTATAGGTAGGTTTGGTTTGTGCCAGACTCGAGCTCGGTGAGTTGACACTCATATAATTGAAGAGGTCTTCTGCGCCGCCAGTTAAAATGACACGCACAGCTTTAAATGTGCGTTTGTCTACGCTAGGGTTGTTGCTGGCATTGGCTTTGATGAGGTCATAGAAAGTTTGGCCTACAGCAGAATAAGTACGCGAAGAATACGGCTCAGCTGCTGCTTCTCCGAGTTTCCAACGGAAGGATTTCGTAGAAACTGTAGTGCCAACATGCTCATTAAAGAGTACGTCTAGGTGTGCACTTGTAATATATGAGTTACCCGTATTGGACACAGCGATGCCGGTTGAAATGTATTCTCCTGGATCGTCGGCAAACTTAAAGGTAAAGTTTTGCGAGGCAGCTGGGGAGGTCATGCCGTGTACAAGTTCGGTTTCTCCGCTCACTTCAAATTCGCCTCCGTTGATGATGGCTTTAAAGCGGTAGGTAGCGGTAGGGATGAGCGAACTCAATTGTGGATTTGGAGAAGTTTGAATGGCCTCAAGTGGGCCGGTTGGTAAGGTTTTGAAGTAAAATACTTTTTGCTCAGGGCCGTAGAATAGGCCGTTGGTGTCTTTATCTTGAACAATGGTATCTTGAAGCGCCCATGTGCGGGTAACCTGACCGTTTACAACTTCGCTAACGGTTGCTTCAACCTGATCAAAATAACTTGAATCTGGAATTTGAGCGATGTCTAGGGCAGAGCCCGGGCCAATAAACGCACGGGTTATTTTGATAAAGTGAATGGAGTCGGCTTGGTCGAGGAGGCCGTAAACAACTGCTGTTTCGACGAAGTCACCGTCTAGGATGATGTCTTCTTCACAGGAGCTCAAAGCCAAAGCACCTGCAACAAAAATGGAGAGATATTTTAAAAAGCGCATGGTCTAAGTTACGAATTATTGTGGTCTTGGAGTAGGCATCTGCATGGCTGTATTTGGCGCAGTCGCTTTTTCGATTTCCATGAGTTCCATTTCGAAAACAAGAGGGGAGTAAGGTTTGATATTGGCACCTTGTGGTGGGTTGCCAGCGTAGCCTAACTCTTGCGGTACAAACAAACGGATTTTGCTGCCAACGCTCATGAGTTGAACGCCTTCGGTCCAGCCTGGGATCACTTCGTTGAGACCAAAGCTAATGCCTTCGCCAGCTGGCGACTGATCAAAGATACTACCGTCGGGGTTCATGCCGATGTAGCTCATTTTGACACGGGCGTCGCGGCCTGGCTTAGGGCCTTTACCTTCTTTGATGACCATGTATTGCAAACCACTTGCAGTTGTTTTGACGCCAGGTTTGTTTTTGTTGGCTGCCATGAACGCCTCGCCCTCGGCTTTGTAGCCTTCGGTGATTTTTTGGTATTTGTTGTTCATTAAAGCTTCAAAACCAGCCATGATTTTTTTGCGGTCTAGACCTTTCAATGCTTCAGCGTCTTTTTTGTTGAGCCCATCGGCAAAGCCTTTCTTTACAAAATCACTGTTGATGAGTGCTTTAGCGTCGAGTTCTTCAAAATAGTGATCAAAGCGCTCGCGGTTGATTTTGCCTACTGCAAAAGAACCTTGGTCGAGGTATTTTTCGTTGAAGTTTTTACCCGTTTGTCCGAGTAGGAGTTCGAGGTCTTTGTAATATTTTTTGAGCTCGGCTTCTTTGACAGGGTTTTCAAAACCTTCGATCATTTTTTCTTTGTCCATTTTGGTAAATGGAGCTTGGGTAATGAAAGGTTTGGCGATCTCTACGCCTAATAAATAGGAATAGCGTTCTTTGTCGGTTTTGAAGGTAACGACGTCATTGCCGCAAGCAAACAAAGTAAATATTAAGGCAATTAGGGCTAGGAATTTCATAGTTGAAGTTGTTTTAGGCAATAGAAATAAGTTCGACGTCAAAAATAAGTGCAGCATATGGTTGAATAGCGCCACCTGGATGTGGGTTGGCACCATAGGCCAATTCTTGCGGAATAGACAAGCGGTATTTAGCGCCTTCTGGCATGAGTTGTAGGGCTTCGGTCCAGCCGCGAATGACTTGATTGACACCAAAAGTGGCAGGCGAACCTCTTTGGACTGAGCTGTCAAAGACAGTGCCGTCGATGAGTGTGCCGTGGTAATGAACCGTCACTTGGCTTGTTGGGCCTGGCTTGGCGCCAGTGCCTTCTTCCAAAATTTCGTATTGTAGACCGCTATCAGTGGTGTGTACTTCAGGGCGTTTGGCGTTGTCGGCTAAAAAAGCTTCGCCGGCTACTTTATTGACCTCGTATTTTTTGGTTTTCTGTGTGTCGAGGTAAAGCTGAATATGAAGGTTGGCTTCTTCTGGGCTCATGAGGGGCTCTTCGCCATTGAAAATTGTGCGCATGCCTGCCAAAACTTGATCGAGGTCAAGAGTGGAGAGGTCTTGCTGTGCTAAACTTTCGGCGATGCTCATGCCAACGCCATATGATGCTTTTGATTTATCTGCTTCCATGGATTCTAAAAACGCGAATTTACCGAAAAAAGACCTCTTATTGTGCTACTCTGACAAATTAAATCTTGAAACATTTCATGCGCTTTTGCGTATAAACGCCTCGATGATACAGCAATTTAACTTTTCTTACCGTTTAATTCCCACTATTCAAGACCTGCCGAAGCAAGAACAAGTATTGGTAAATGCCGCCAATGCTGCGTTAGCGCGCGCCTATGCGCCTTATTCTAAGTTTCAAGTTGGGGCAAGTGTTCTGCTTAAAAGCGGGCTCATTATTGAAGGTAACAATCAAGAAAACATCGCTTATCCGTCCGGTTTGTGTGCTGAAAGGGTGGCGCTTTTTTATGCTGGCGCGAATCATCCGAACGATCCCATTTTAAAAATTTGTATCGTCGCAAAAGGCGACCTCACCTCAAGTGATTCTTATGTTTCACCTTGCGGGCCTTGTAGGCAAGTCATGTTGGAAAGTGCGAGTCGTCAAACGGAACCAATAGAAGTGTTGCTTGTTCAAAAATCGGGAGAGGTTTTATTATTAGATTCCGTTCAAAACTTATTGCCATTTGGCTTTACGAAGTAGTGTTAATTCAAACGAGCGTGTTATCTTTGTAGTCCAAATTTATTACGCATGAATAGCTGGTTTACCGTCAAAGTCAAATACACCAAACAACTCGAAAACGGCACATTTAAAAGGGTTTCTGAACCTTATTTACTTGCTGCCATGACCTTCACCGACGCCGAAGCGCGCATCTATGAAGAACTAGGCTCGAGCATTCGCGGCGAATTTCAAGTAACGGGCATCACCCGAACAGATCTTCACGATATCTTCCAATACGACGACGCAGAACAATGGTTCAAGTGTAAAGTTACCTACGACCGCATAGACGAAGACGGCGAAAAAGCAAAAACAATCTCTCAAAACTTTTTAGTGAGTGCGGCCAACGTCAAGGAATCCTACGAGCGCATGGAAGAAAGCCTCGCTACCCTCATGATCGACTTCAATGTGGTTTCCATCACGGCTTCACCAATTGTAGAAATTTTCCCTTACCGCGAAGAAGACGTTCAGTCTCCGGCTCAAAAAGCGCCAAAGTTTGAGGAAGAAACGACACACACACCTATTCGTCAGGTCTTCTCTGCATCAGGGTCAGATTCCGACGAGGAAGAAGAAGACGTTTTTATCGACGACTCCGAAATCTCAGACGAAACCGAGCAAGCATAAATATGAGCGAATGGCTTAAAGCATACCGCGAGAACCACGCCGATTTCGACCAACTTTCGGCCATCGGCACTTTGCCAGACAACCCTTTTCTAGCTTTTTCAGAATGGTTCGATGCCGCTGTGCAAGCGCAAGAACGCGAAGCTAATGCCTGCGTGCTCAGTACCTGTACTGCCGAACTCCAAGCCCACTCGCGCATTCTTTATCTCAAGGAATTACTCGACAACCAATTTATTTTTTACACCAATTACCTTTCACAAAAAGGCCAAGCGCTTGGAGCTAATCCAAAAGCGTCACTGCTCTTTTTTTGGCCACAACTCATGCGTCAGGTGCGCATAGAAGGTACGGTAACTCCAATTGAGGCGTCTATTTCCGATGCTTATTTTGCCACGCGTCCGCGCGAGAGCCAAATAGGTGCTTGGGCCTCCCAACAATCAGAAGCTCTTACCGACCGCCAAGAACTCATTGCCCGTTTTGAGGCTTACGATGCTCAATTTCCAGCAATTGTTCCGCGCCCCCCACATTGGGGAGGTTATGCCCTAGACGCACAATACCTCGAATTTTGGCAAGGTCAGCCTTCGCGCTTACACGAGCGCCGAGCGTATATCCGCCACCAAAATCAATGGCAATCTAAACTCCTGAATCCTTAATGAAGGCTTATCAACCTATTTGCGAAGTACTGTCGAACGGAACCCGTTTGGTCTACCTCAAAGTACCCAGCCAAGTTGCCCATTTAGGCTTTTTCTTTGCTGCCGGATCCCGTCATGAGTCCCCTAACCAAATAGGTTTGGCACATTTTCTCGAACACTGTTTGTTCAAAGGAACCGAGAAAAGAAAAGCACTCCATATTTTGTCGCGCATCGATTCAGTAGGCGGCGAACTCAATGCCTATACCGCCAAAGAAGAAATGTGCTTGTATGCTTCCTTTTCCAAAGAACATACCCAACGCGCCATTGATTTATTAGCAGACATCTCTATTCACTCTACCTTTCCGCAGAAAGAAATCGAAAAGGAGAAAGAAGTCATTTTAGATGAAATCAACTCTTATCTCGATTCACCAAGCGACAAAATTTTCGATGATTTCGACGCCAAACTTTTTGAAGGTCATCCTTTAGGTCAAAACATCCTCGGCACCAAAGAAAGTGTTTCGGGTTTTACCCAGCAAGATCTTCAAGATTACGTTAAACAATATTTTACCGCAGACAACTTAGTGGTCTCTTTTGTGGGCAATATACCTCTCGCCAAGCTGAAAGTAGCACTTGAAAAAGCACTTGCAACTATGCCACTTACTGCTGAGCGCCCAAGCCCACATGCGTTCAATAGCGCCAAACCCTTTAATGAAGCATTAAAGGAAGCCAACTATCAAGCACATGCTGTTTTGGGTGGCCTTGCACCAAGCTATCACCAAGATGAACGCATCGCGATGTCTTTATTGATCAATATTTTAGGAGGCCCTGCACTCAATTCCAGGCTCAATTTATCAGTTAGAGAACGCTATGGCTATGCCTATTCCATAGAAGCCAACTACCACACCTTTGCCGATACCGGTTATTGGCAAATTTACTTTGGTTCGGAGTCTAAAAACGTCAATAAAACCCTTGCGTTAATTGACAAAGAACTCGAAAAATTACGCGATAAAACACTCACTGCAAGTCAATTGCTACAGGCTAAAAGGCAATTCAAAGGCCACTTGGCTTTGGGCATGGATGTCAATTCAGGGCTCATGCAAGGTTTGGGTAAAAGCATGTTGGCTTTTGGCCAAATTGATACCATAGCAGAAATGCATCAGGCGATAGATAAAATTACGGCGCAAGAAATTCAAGAGCTTGCTCAAAAATACTTGCGCAAAGCCGAAATGTCTTCTTTGATATTTGACGTTTAGCGCCCTCCAAAAATTTTACTTCCAACTCTTACCATGGTGCTGCCATTTTGAATGGCCAATTGGTAGTCTCCGCTCATGCCCATTGAAATTTCTTTGAAGGCTGGTTTTTCTTGAAAATATTTGTTCTGTAAAGTACCGAAAATATTTTTGAGTGCAGCAAATTCTCTAGCTACTTGCTTTTCATCGGAGGTGTTGCTGGCCATGCCCATGACGCCACAAACTTGAATGCGTTTGAGTTGTTGAAATTCTATAGAATCTAGTATTTCCTGCGCCTCTTGTAGGTCAAGACCGAATTTGGTGTCTTCTTGGGCAATATAAAACTGCAGTAAAACATCTTGAGTGCGTCCGGCTTTTTTGGCTTGCTTGTCTATTTCTTGGAGTAATTTGAGGCTGTCTACACCATGGATGAGGTGCACAAATGTAGCCATGTATTTAACCTTATTGGTTTGCAAGTGGCCAATTAAATGCCAATGGATATCGGCTGGAAGTTGTGCAGCTTTCTCGACCATTTCCTGAACTTTGTTTTCCCCGAAGTGTCTTTGGCCTGCATCATAAGCAGCCTGGAGGTCGGAGACAGGTTTGGTTTTGGAAACGGCAATAAGGGTTACTTGCTCAGGAATTTGAGCGCGTACTAAATTGAGTTGTGTTTGGATCATGCTTCTAGCGAATAGATAGTGAGCCCACTGCGGAGTTTGGGTTCTACCCAAGTAGATTTTGGGGGCATATTCATGCCCGCATCGGCTACTTTTTTGACATCGGCAATACTGGCTGGGTGTAATAAAAAGGCGACTTCAAATTTTTTGGCGTCGACGGTGTCGATGATTTTTTGAAGTGGTTCATTACCGGGTACAAACTCTACTTGATCAGTAGTTTTGAGGTCAATAATGCCAAAAATGGGTTTGAGGATAAGGTCAGAAAGGATAAACGAATCGAGGGTTTCGATAGGGTCTTGGTCATTGATGAAATTTAGATTGGGTCTAAATTTGAGCCAAGTACCGCTCATGTATATATGAATGTCGTGTTTCTTTTCTGGTAAGAGCGCGCTTTGCAGCTGCTCTACGCTTCCTTCATTGGCTAATATAGCCATAAGCCCTTTGAGGTCTAGCCCATTGGTAGATTTCAGTAAGCGATGAAAAGCGGCTATTTGAACTGCGCTCTCATCGACAAGGTAACCAAGGAAATAATTGGCTGCCTCAGGATACGCTGCTTGTTTGGCGCGCAATTGTTGCGTATAGCGGGCAGAAGAGGCGCAGCGGTGATGTCCGTCTGCAATATACAAAGCGGGCACCTTTTTAAAAGCGTCACAAAGTGCAGCTGAGTCAGCTGGGCTAAGCAACCAAACCTCATGTGTAATGCGGTCAGTTGTAGTGAATTCGTATTCTGGTCTGGTCAGTAAATAGGTATCGAGTAATTGTTGAATAGGCGCCTGACCCTCGTAGGTGAGTAGAACAGGTTCTGCATTGAAGCCAACAACATCGAGGTAGTTGGTGAAGACATCTTCTCGGGCAGTGAGGGTTTGTTCGTGAATTTTGATATCGCCGTTGAGGTAATCGTCAACACTAACTCCTGCAAAAAAACCCGCTACAACCATGTCATCCTTGGACTGCCTGTAAATATAGAGCTGCGCTTGAGCGTCTGTGAGTAGAATGCCGTCTGCCTTAAATTGTTCAAACTTTTGCTTGACCTGCAAAAAGCGCTCTGTGGAGTTGGGTTTGGTTTTGATTTGTGCACCAAACTCAGGGTTGATGATGTGCAAAAAAGTAAAAGGGTTGTCTTCTAGTTTGGCCTTCAGGACGTTTTTCTTGTAGGAATAATAAGGGCGAGTGGCCACTAAATGTACTTTACTCCGTACAGGTCGGATACCTTGAAAAGCCCTGATGTGCGCCATTCTCTAAAATTTATAACTGATGCCTAAACTTGGTAAAAACGGAAACTGATAAATGATTTCGTTGGTTACGCGGTTTACATAAAAAATGTTATTGCGGTTATAGGCATTGGTTACACCAAGTACAAGCTCTAAATTGTTCTTGTTTTTGGTGACGATACTATGCTTTACTGTGATGTCAAGACGGTGGTAGTAAGGCAATCTTTGAGAATTGAAAGTACCCAACATTGTGGCTACATTGTTAGGGTTGTTCGTGACATAGTCAGTTGTGAGGCCTTCTCCAAAATTTTCAAGTTGGTAGTAGCCAGCGGTAGGCGTGAACGGCAGGCCCGAACCTAAGTTCCAACGCACGTTGAGTTCTGTTTTCTTCTCTTTTCCAAAGGCGTAAGAACCTACTAGATTGATGTTGTGTCGGCGGTCAAAAACGGGGAAGTAGTTGTCAAAGCCATCCCAGCGGGTGTTGTATCCTAAAGAATAAACTGCCCAAAGGAAAATGCGGTCTTTGGTATATTTGAGGAGTACATCGGCGCCGTAGGACTGCCCAGATTCGATAATGAAGTCTTTTTTGAAAACGTCGTCGATGAGTTCAAATTGGGCGATATCGCTGTAGAGTTTGTTTTGATTGATATTGCTGAGTTGATCGAAGTATTTGTAATATGCTTCAATGTTGAGATTCCAGAATTTGTTGAGGTCGTATTCAAAACCAGCAATGGCATGCCATGCATATTGCAAACCATTTTTAATCTCTGAAACTTGTTGAAATTCATTGATGAATTGGTCTTGAACGTTTGTTGGTGCAGACAAAAGACCATTGAAGAGATTGACCACATCTTTATCAGAAGATGCGGAGGTAAAATTCTGAGAAAAACGCCCGCCTGAAAATTTGAAGCGCAGTTTGTCTGTGGCATTGTATTTAGCACCGAAGCGTGGCTCAATTGAAACCGTATTGAGGGATGCATAAAGTTGCATGCGCAATCCGCCTTGGTAAACCCAACGAGGTTTCACCAAGCGGTAGTTGACATAACTACCGATTTCAGTAGTAAAGTTGCTCGCTTCGATTTTTCTTTCGAGTTCGTTGAAGGTAATGAATTGGGTATTGAAACCGCTTAAATTGAAACCGTAGTTGAGTTCACTTTCATTTTTTTGAAAGAAAGTAAAGTCAAATCCCATGTCAAATCCACCGATTTTGGAGTAGCGAGGTTCTTGACCTGTTTCAATAAAGGTTGTTTCGTAGTTGCTGCCATTGACGTGTCCTCTAATGAAAATAGGAGAGCTACTCGGCACCAACGTGAAGTTGAGCCCGCCACCTGCTGCATTCCAATTGAGGTCTGCAACGTTGTAATTGACCGAATCTTTGTTAGAGAAACCAAAGAAACTCACTTTAGAACCACCTTCGCCGTTGAAAGTAACTTTCCCGTAAAGGTCGGTAAAATTGAAAGGAAGACCGTTGCCGTCGTTCACTGTAGGGTAAAGCGATTTGCTAGTGTAGTCCAAAAGTGACTGTTTGGCTGTAAACATGTAAGAGCCGGCTGCAAGGCCATCTTTGCTCTTTTTGCCTAGAGGACCTTCTAAAACGGCTTTACTCATAAAGGGCGAAGCAGAAATTTTACCTGCAAACTTGCTGCGGTTGCCATCGCGGTAGGTGATGTCCATTACCGAAGAGATGCGGCCGCCGTATTTAGATTCGAAGCCTCCAGTGTAAATATCCACAGACTTTACGAGTTCTGTTTCAAAAATGGAGTAAAAACCAATGGAGTGAAAAGGATTGTAGATGGTCATGCCATCGAGTAAGGTTTTGTTTTGGATCGGCGTACCACCGCGCACATACAACTGCCCACCTTGGTCACCTGTGGTGATGACGCCAGGCGTCACGCTCAAAGCACCAACGATATCGCTCTCGGCTCCATACATCGGGATGCGTTCTACGGCTTGTTTGTCCATTTTGACTTCAGACATGCCAATTTGTTGCCTTTTGACTTTGGCTTCATTGGTTACCCTTACATCTTGTATACTGAGCGTATTGGGATTTAAGTTCCATGAACCCACATCATAGATTTTTTTCGCAGGGGTCATGACTACCGTGAGGTAGGTGCGCTCGTATTTAGCTTTGTCTATTTTGAGGATGTAGGTGCCAAATTCCAATTTTGGAATCGAAAAGAATCCAGCGATGTTAGAGTAGCCAACGGCAATAGGCGTGCTGTCTTGCTTGAGTACTTTGACGCGTTCATCGGAGATGGGTTCGCCGTTGGAGGCGTCGTGAAGAAAACCGCGAATGGTGTAGTCTTGGGCAAAAGATGCAAAACTGAAAATAAGAAATGCGGTAAAGAGTAATCTATTGAGCATATTTTATGATAAGAGTTCCCGAAGTTAGTGAATTGTTTTGATTTTTGTGTGCTGTTAACGCTTAATAAATACCATGAAACTCACTCCGTTTAAATGAAGAAAATAAGAACCTTTAGGGAGCTCATTGAAAAGAATTGTTGAATTTTCAACACTCAAATTGCCAGCCTGCACTAATTGCCCTTGTAAATTCAAAATGGTATAACTACAGTTGTGTAGGCCATTGATTTCAATGAAATCTGTAGCAGGATTGGGAAATATATTTAGGGTAGTTTTTTCGAATTCAGCAACTTGCGCAATATTGTTGCTGTACTGACAACCGTAATCAAAATACACCAATAATTGATAGACCCCCGAAAAGTTATCTACCACTTGAAGGCTATCATTGGTTGCGCCTGGAATGGGTTCACCATTGAGATACCATTGATAGGAATTGCCTAGAGTTGTTGTACTTAGTGTATTGTTATTTTGAGTGATGGTCACATCAGGGATGCTAACAGGACATGTAGAATTCAGAGAGATACCGCTGACTGGATACTCCATAAAAGACGCATAACCTTCGCAACTTTGCCCCAAAAAATAAGACAGCCAAGGTATCATTTGCTGGTACATTAAACTCTGTTGTTCGGAACGGCTCAGGCTTATACCAGTTGAACTCGTACTTTCACCGAAGTCGCAATTAAAATTGCTATTGGCAAAATAACAATGTCCACCCCCGATGAGGTTGGCAAAACTCTTGCACTCATGAGGAATAGCATTGAAAATGGGCAAATGGTGCTGACTAGGAGGGGTAACTCCGTCATTGCTACCCGATAAAATAAGCGAAGGAATTTGTAGGTTGACTGCCGCGGCGATGGCGCTTGGGTTGGTTTCTGCAGGTGCTAAGCCTAAATAAGCATCAAAAATAGAACTTTGTGCAGCTGCCAAAACTGCAGCCCCGCCACCCATAGAATGCCCCATGGCGCAGGCGTAATCCGAAATTTTTGTATCAAAAATACTGTTGCTGTTTTGCCCTGCATCGGTCATTTTTTGGGCAATAAGCGCGATGTCTTGGCCGAAATCTCCATGGCTTGGCGACGGGAAAAGTCCACTTTCTGTTCTTGGAAAAGCCATAATGTATCCATACGGAACCAACGCGGACCAAATATTTGAATAGGCATCCCAGTTCATGGCAAAGCCGTGTCCAAAGACTATGACGGGCCATTGCCCATCGGCAACTGCGACGTTTTCACCCGTAGTTGTGGCAGGGTAATAAATTTCGGTCTGGATTTGTCTGCCCGGCCCACCGCCGCTTCCAAAACCACCTGTTCGGTTGGGGTCATTGAAAGTGAGTGTGGTATGGCCGATATTAAGGGTTTGTGCAAATAAAAAGTAGCCACACAAACTAAAGCAAAGAAAGAGTAGAAGTCTCATGTATCAAATGTACCATTTTAAGAAGCTTAAACAAAGCAAGAGTCAAATAGTTGTAAAGAAGGAAGTTGAGTGCCAAAATGTGTTGTTTAGTGATTCCGATCTAAATTCCGATACTGAATAGCCTCGCTAAGGTGAGCTGTAGCAATTTGAGGCGCGCTTTCTAAGTCGGCGATGGTGCGCGCTACTTTTAAAATGCGCTCATAGGCGCGGGCCGACAAACCTAGTTTTTTCATGGCTGTTTGGAGTATTTTCTGACTGTCGGGGCTCAACTTACAATACTGTTCTACCTCGCGCCGGCTCATTTGGGCATTCGCATATGTACCGGGCTGCTTTGCATACCGCTCTTGTTGTAATTTGCGTGCAGCTAGAATGCGCAACCTGATTTCTTGACTGCTTTCTGTAGCGCTGCTCTGATTGAGCTCTGTATATTTAACCGGGCTGACTTCAATATGCATATCGATGCGGTCTAAGAGCGGGCCAGAAACCCGCTGAAGGTAGCGTTGCACCGCATTTGGATGACAACCACAGGATTTTTCGGGATGGTTTAAAAAGCCGCAGGGGCAAGGGTTCATGGCCGCAATGAGCATGAAATTGGCAGGGTAGTCAATTGAAAAGCGGGCGCGGGATATATTGACGGCGCGGTCTTCAAGGGGCTGGCGCAACACCTCTAGCACGTGTCGTTTGTATTCAGGAAGTTCGTCTAGAAACAACACGCCATTGTGTGCTAAAGAGATTTCTCCAGGTTGCGGATAGCTCCCCCCACCGATAAGGCCGATGTCAGAGATGGTGTGGTGTGGTTTTCTAAAAGGCCGCTGTGTAACAATACCGGCATTTCTTTTTTTGCCGGCAACACTGTGAATTTTGGTGGTTTCGAGTGCTTCTTCGAGTGACATCGGCGGCAAAATAGAGGGCAGTCTTTTGGCAAGCATAGATTTTCCGGCGCCCGGCGGGCCAACTAAAATGAGGTTATGCGAGCCGGCTGCCGCAATTTCAAAGGCGCGCTTTACATGCAATTGCCCTTTGACTTCAGCAAAGTCTAAAGACGCTTGGGTGGCCAATTGTTCAAAGACTTCGGGCCCAATGGTAGGGGTTTGTTTGAGTTCGCCCTTTCCATTCAAAAGGGCAATGACTTCTTGTATGGATTGCACGCCGTAAATTTCAAGGCCTGAAACAATGGCTGCTTCGGCTGCGTTTTCGAGCGGAACAATTAAGCCTTTGAAACCTTCTGCTTTGGCTTGAAGCGCAATTGCTAGAATTCCCTTTGTTCTTTGAATACTGCCATCAAGAGATAGCTCGCCGAGCAAAAGTAACTCACTGAGGCGGGTGTCTTTGACTTGTTTAGTGACGGCAAGGATGCCAATGGCAATAGGGAGGTCAAATACAGAACCTTCTTTGCGGATGTCGGCTGGAGATAAATTGATGGTGACTTCCTTGCCTGGAAAATGGAGCTTGTTGTTGCGAAAAGCGGCTTTGATGCGCTGGTGGCTTTCTCTAACGGCGATGTCGGGGAGGCCAACTAAGTGAAAGTTGATTCCGATATCGATATTGACTTCGACTTGAATGGTGGTGGCGCTGATGCCAAAAACAGCACTGGAGTAAGTTTTGATGAACATAATGAACCTTGATTTTTTCAAAGTTCATCAGAAGCGCGCTTCTTTGCCTCAGTAGATCTACGGAGTCTGGTGCTTTTTGGAAATTAAATGGCTACTCTATCAGTAATTTCTGACTCATTCCGTTGTCAATTGTGAATAAGTAGCATCCTTTGGGTAGCTGTTCGAGGTCAATTTTCATTTCGATGGCATTTACTTCGGTGGAGAAAACCAGTTGCCCATAGACATTATAAATCCGAAGTGTTTTTCCCAATTGAAGGGGCTTCAAGCTAAACACACCATTACTCGGATTAGGATAAACAAGAATGGGTTCAAATGCCAAGGCCTGCACTTTACTCGAGACGCATTCGCCAGGATAAAATGAACTGACGCCGTAATAACTTGTGGCAATGCATGAATTTTGATAAGTGACGGAGTCGCAGCCACAAACGGGGTCAATGACGCCAGGGCATAGCACTTGAAGGTCGATCAAAGCAGAATCAATACAACTTAAAAAGACAACGGTGTCTTGAATACAGGCGCTATTGCATTCATATGAAGAACTGAAAAAAGAACTTTGGTAATTGATGCCGTCGCTACCAATCCAGCCACAACCCGACAGCACTACACAACCCGAATCTGTAAGGGCCCAACCGAGTGGCATGGCGCACAAGCCAAAGTCTACACCTAGCGGAATGACATCACAAGTGTCGTTGAGATCTTTGTAATTGGAGGGCCAAACTTTTAAATTGTGATCATACCAATCTTGGTCATAGATGGGCCAATCTTGTGTAAAGGACAAAAAGGGGAGTAAGAGAAATGTAAAGAAGATGGTTTTGATCATTGGTTTGGTAAAAAATGAACTGAAGCGCAAACAGCCTCAATAACGGTAGCAACTTGTTCATCATTGAGGTCGTAATAAACTGGTAACGAAATTTCTCTGGAATAGTTGTCTAGGGCATTGGGAAAATCAGCTATATCGTAGCCTAAATTTTTGTAGGCGGTAAGCAACGGTAAAGGCTGAAAATGTACATTGACTGCTACGTCGTGGTCAAAAATAGCTTGAATAATGGCATCGCGTTGTGCTTCAGTGCAGTTGTTGATGCGCAGCTGATAAAGGTGATAAGAACTTGACTTTTGTTCGTCTTGGTAAATGGGTGTTTGTGCCCAGCTATAGTTTGAGAAGGCCTTGTCGTAGGCGGCAAAAATCGCTTTGCGGCGGTCTAGGTTTTCTTGGTAACGCCCGAGTTCAATTAAGCCAATGGCTGCCTGAATATCGGTCATGTTGCATTTATAACCGGGTTCCAAAACGTCGTAGCGCCATGCCCCTTTTTGCGTTTTTGCCAAGGCGTCTTTGGATTGCCCATGCAAGATTTTGATGTTGAAAGTCTTGTAAATGGCTTCGTGGTCAAAGCCTTCAGGAAGGTTAAAAGTAATGGCACCACCTTCGGCAGTAGTGAGGTTCTTGACGGCATGGAAAGAAAATACCGTGATGTCTGCTAGGCTTCCGACACGTTGCTTATTGTATAAAGCACCAAAACTATGTGCTGCATCTGCTGCTAATAAAATGCGTCCGAGTTTTGCTTGTTCAGGTGAGTTGGGTTCAAACAAGTGCTTTTTCTCTTCGATGAGTTGAAACAGTGCGTCGTAGTCGCAAGGAAAGCCCCCTAGGTCAACAGGCATAATGACTTTGGTCTTGCTCGTGATTTTCGTTGCGACTTCACTTAAAGATAGGTTGAAATCTGCGCTATTGACATCAACAAAAACAGGAGTTGCACCAGTATGCAAAACAACATTGGCGCTGGCGCAATACGTATAGACAGGAATAATGACTTCATCGCCAGGTCCAACTCCCCACCAACGCAACAATACTTCCATACCTGTTGTCCAGGCGCTCACAGCAATAGTCGTTTTGGAGCCGCAATAAGCAGTTATTTCTTTCTCAAATTGCTTGGTGCGTGGGCCTGTGGTAATCCAGCCGCTACGTAGGGCAGCAGTTACTTCGTCAATGACGGCTTGGTCAATGCGCGGGGGAGAAAATGGAATCATGAGTTATTGGTTAATCGTTGGTACAAAGATGCGGCAATTTGATCGCGATTGAAATGCGCGCTCACATATTTTCGGCCATTTTTGCCAGCGATTTGAATTTCAGTAGGGTTCATGGCTAAATTTCGAACACAATGAGCTAAAGCAGTTTCGTTTTCTGGTTCAAAAAACCACCCAGCTGCCGCATTGTCGATAAAATGCTTGCGTGCTTCGCCATCCACGCCCAAAAGAAGAGGAACTTCCATGGCAAGTGCTTCAAAAACCTTGGATGGAATAGCACCTTCGAACAAAGGCAATTTCTTTAAAGGTACCAAAGCAACATCAATTGCCTTTAAGACAGCAGGCATTTCTTGTTTGGCAACAGGTTCTAAGAAATGAACATTTGCTAGTTGGAGTGAAGATTTTAAGTCTTGTAGCTTTTCTTTTTCGGGCCCTGTACCTTGTAAAATGAATTGAACGTTTGGTAAATCACGTAATAAATTGGCTGCATGAAGGATGACTTCTAAACCTTGCGCATGACCTAAAATGCCGCCGTAGAAAAACAAGATATCTGAAGTTGAAAATCCATGGTTTTTTCTAAAATCTCCTTCAGCAATATGACTTGGGTTGTAAAAATCGATATTTACACCATTAGGCAACCAGTACACTTCTTTTGTAGGAAAGCGCCTCGAGATATCAGTTACAATCCCTTGCGTTTGGCCTGTGATGAGGCTTGAACGCTGGTAACATTTGGCTTCTAGTTGGTAGGCTAATTTCAAAAAGAGCTGATTTTGAACAATGCCTAATTTTTCTGCGCTCTCCGGCCATAAATCCGATACATTAAAGATCAGTTTTGCTTTTAAATTTTTGGACAGAGCCATTGCTGTATACCAGCGTTCAAGCCTCATCACAGGCCAAACGCAAGGGATTGTGACTGGAT